>DULF01000029.1 GCA_012840535.1 Clostridiaceae bacterium | reverse complement strand
CATAATGGCTAAGATGTGAAGCCGGATGATGTGCTTGATGTTTGGAAAAGAATAAAATTTGAAGTGTTATGTTAACTATGACTTTTAATGGGTCGAACAGTGGCTTTGGTCACTGATTTAATACAAAATAATTGTACAAGCATTCCTGTAATAAATGTGATGGACTTTGAAAATTAAAAAGCCTCCTGATATGATTAAGGTATCGAATCAAAATCATATAAAAACCAGGAGGCGAAAGAATATGTTAAAGTCACAAGTTGAAAAGGTTATGGCGATTAATCCGAAAATAATGATTGTAGGTATTGATATCGCCAAGAAAACACACTGGGCACGGGTATTAAATTATGCAGGATTAGAAATCACCAAGCCCTTCTCGTTCCATAATACCAAAGAAGACTTCATCCGTACAGTAGTGAAATTGGAGAATTTGAAGCAGGAAAAGGGACTGGAAGAAATTATCGTTGGCATGGAGCCTACAGGGCACTATTGGAAAGGCTTAGCGTGGTTTTTGAAGCAAAATGGGATACCAGTGGTGATGGTAAATCCATATCATGTGAAGAAGGCCAAGGAACTTGATGACAACACGCAGACTAAGAGTGACCGCAAGGATGCGTTTGTAATAGCTAAGCTTGTGAAAGATGGCAGATACAGCAAAGTATATCTACCCGAAGGCGTATATGCGGAGTTGAGAGTTTTGAGCAATACTCGCAGCCAAATAAGGGCCAAGTTAAATGCCGTGAAGAATATGCTGGTAGCGATTCTGGACGAGTATTTTCCGGAGTTTGTAAAGGTCTTTAAGAATCTTGAGGGAAAGCTTGCCACACATGCGCTGTACCACTTCCCGTTCCCGCAGCAGGTTATTGAGCTGGGGCTGGATGGAATGGTGTTTGAATTCAAGAAGGCTGTAAAGAAAGGAGCGTGCCTGAAACGGGCAAAGAAGTTGCTTGGTGCAGCGGAAGAGTCCATAGGGGTCACAGCAGGCACTGAATCTGCCAGGATAAGGATTCGGTCATGTCTGGATGAGATAGAGTTCCTACGCAAGCATATGGCAAATATCGAGGCTGAAATGGAGAAAAAGCTTGAGGAGACTGGTATTGCCCAGTACATCGTCAGTTTTCCGGGGATAGGCGTAGTGACAGCGGCAGGTATCCTGGGAGAGATAGGGGATCCAAAGAGGTTTGAGAGTTGGGAGCAAGTAAGGAAATATGCGGGATTCAATCTTGTAGAAGACAGCTCCGGGGAGAGGAAAGGCAAGACCGTTATATCAAAAAGGGGTCGGTCTATGTTACGGAATATCCTTTACCAGGCGGCGCTGGTGATGGTGGCTAAAAATAAAGAAATGAAGCTCTTATACCACTATTTGATGGATAGAAAAGAAAACCCATTATGCAAGAAGCAAGCATTAGTAGTAATTTCGATAAAGATCATCAAGGTTATCTTGGCCTTGGTGAATAAGGGACAGATGTATGATGCAGAAAAGGTATTAGGCGAGTACAGAATCACGCAAATAAAGGCTGCGTAGGCCTTTAAATAAGTTTATAAAGCTTGGATGGGGCTTAGCTAGGAAAACCTCCATTAGGGCATGACCCTGTGTACGAGCATGAATGCAGCCCCATCTATCCCCATAAGGCTGTACGAAGGAATGTAAGGGCTGATGACCCAGTGAGAAATGATAGGGTATGCCAGGGGATAAAGATTGCGGCCGGAGGCCGCCCGCAGCGCTGCGGGCACTGCTACGCAGCAGATTCGGGCAGGTCTTTGTAGTAATACTGAAAAAAGGTCTTTGGAGCGGCCTCTGAAGAGCTCTAGGAGTTGCTGTTCTTAAGATAGATTTGATAGTTTTGAAATTCTATGAGAACCAAAGCTATTAAAAGAAAATTTAAGATTTATTGAGATAGCTTCAAATAAATATAATATTGAAAAATTCTATATTCTTGAAAAGCTCACAAACGGATTCTGTAAGTTAGAATTTCCAAGTGATGAAGGTAGTCTGGAATTCAGGTTTCCACCTGAAAAGGTACCTTATCTGGCTATTGTATTATCGGAAGGAGGCGGAGATCTCAGCTGGGTTATAATAGAGCCAACAACAGCTCTATATGACAGGGTAGACATTGCTAAAGCTAATAATGCAATCAGCAGGCTCAAGGGTAATGACTGTTACGAATGGTACCTGGAAATAGAACTTTGCGGTGGGAAGGAAGGATAATAATGTATATATCTACAGAAACATTTTCTCTTGAAAGTTATGTTAAAAGAAACCTAAACTATCTAAACAATATGGTGGACAAAGACAATGTACCATATTTTCATGTTTTTTGGACAGAACCTGCGGAAGCTGCTCATGATTGGCCTGACTTAACTGATGTAATGGCGAGACAACTCCAAGCGGCTGTCATGCTTCAGGAAATGACAGGTGAAACTGCCCGGTTGGAAAGAATCTGGACAAACAAGATTCTGGATATGATAGACAAGAAAACAGGACTGGTTCATAGAAAAGAGACAAACTATTGCACGAGCAAGGTGGAAATGGGCTGTTATGCCTTGATTATTTATATGTTGGTTACACTCTACCAAAAATATAAAAGCACGGAGATTAAAGATATCATTGATAAAATGGCAGCTTCTCTATTCAGGATTTATAAAACAGATTATGCACACGAAGAGTTGCAATTCTCATATGGCTTCATAATAAAAGGTCTGATGTCTGCATTTAGGTTTGCAGGAAGCAGCATTGCTTTTGAATTTGCAAAAGAACTTGTAAAAATAGTTAAAGAATCAAAGCTGTTTACACCTGATAACACATTCAAACATGGCGGCCATATGCACGGGAATCTAAGGACGCTGATGGGATTGGCCGATTACGCCCTTTATATGGGTGATGCCGTTTTATATAGCAGAGTGTGCTCCATTTTTGAATACGTCAGCAGCATAACGACTAGCTTTGGTTTTCTTCCGGAGGTAGTTGGAAGAAAAGGTGATATTGTTTCCTGCGAAACATGTGCTTTAATGGATTACATTGGGTTGGGTGTGACTTTAGCCAATGGAGGCCATCCTGAATACTGGGACCGAATAGAAAGGATGGTCAGGAACCATCTTGTAGAAAGCCAAATTAGCGATGTATCATGGTTAAAATCAGACGGATCAAGGCAAGATACTCATCAATTTACTTGGGATAGGGTTGGAGAAAGAATGATAGGCGGGTATGCAGGGTGGAGCAGTCCAACTCATATATTAGCAGCTTGTGAGACACTTACAATGTGGGGTGGAGAAGAATTAAGAAATAAAACGAGGGCTTTTCAGAACTGTTGTGGTGGTTCCGGAACCCATGCGTTTTATATTGCGTGGAAAAATGCGGCTATTTTCAAAGATGGGTGTCTATATATAAATCTATACTTTGACAAATTGTTGAATGAAGCGGAGATAAGATGTTTTGAGCCATATAAAGGTGAAGTTAGGATAATGCTTAAGAGAGATTGTAATGTGAGGATCAGGATAGCTGACCATATTGACCGTCAAACAATTAAAGTAACAAAAAACTCAGAAATTATTGAGCCAGTTATATTTGGCAATTACCTTGAACTAAATCAATGTGCTGCCGGTGATACTGTAGTATTTTCCTATGATCTTAATGCATATGAGGAGGAGGTTGAAATCGGAAACGATGGGTTCCTTAAATATAGATATCGTGTAAAATGGAGAGGAAGTACCGTAACAGAATTAATACCTATTGGGAATGAGTATAAAACTGTGTATTCTGATTTTGATAAGAGACATGTTCCGGTTTTTTATGGTGAAGAGGGACCGGGTAGATTGTATTTAGGAAGGAATAATTTTGACAAGTGCAAACCTACTTTGTCAACTATTAATTTAGATAGTGGCGAAGGGAATTTTTGGAACCTTGTGTAGACGTTGCATATGATATCTTAAATATGTATTATTACATTTTAACTATTGCCAGAAAATCTAGGACTTATATATGTGTCCAGATTTTCTGGCAGTAAATTTCACCAGGGAGTAATTACTTGGACATAACTATCCCCGCATAGTATATTAAGTTATCATTAAAAAATGTTTGTAATTGAGTTCACGATTACGCTTACTTTCTGGGTTTTATTGTTAGACGCATCAATGATACAGGAATAAAGTGCGTGTTGTTGTTCTTATTAAAAAGACCTTGAAATCCTCGATAAATAAATAATATATCAAAAAATAAAGAGTGTAGTTCAGTTTACACAACATAAAGAAAAAGATATTATATTTTATGAGATGATGCATTTTATTAGCAAATGTTGTATAATGCAATTACAAATGTTGTATAATGCAATAGATGAAATAAAGAAAGGACATGCTTATGGAACGTATAAAAATAATTCCAGGAGATATAACAAAAATCGAAGTTGATGCTATTGTGAATGCAGCTAATAATACATTGCTTGGCGGCGGGGGAGTGGACGGTGCCATACACAGGGCTGCCGGCCCTAAGCTCCTTGAGGAATGCCGCAAATTGGGCGGATGCGAGACCGGGAAAGCAAAAATAACAAATGGATATAATCTGCCTTCAAAATATGTGATACATACGGTAGGTCCAATCTGGCATGGCGGAAATAACAATGAAGATGAACTTCTTGCATCATGTTACCGGAATTCTCTGCAGCTTGCAGTGGAAAACAATGTGAAAACAATTGCTTTTCCGTCGATAAGCACCGGTGCGTACCGTTTTCCGGTAAAGCGTGCTGCAAGGATTGCGATTTTGCAAATTTCAAAGTTTTTAGATGAGGACAGCACTATTGAGAAGGTATTCATTGTGTGCTTTGATGATGAAACAATGAAAGCTTATGAAGAGGCTTTGGAGGAATTAGGGGAAAGCGGGCATAGCTAAACTATACTAATATGACTTCTTTGCCCCTTTCTTTTAACTGCTTTACAATTGCGGGTGACACCTTGTCGTCCGTTATAATTGTATCAATGTCTTCAAACGGTATGGAGAGGCATAGAGATCTGGATTCGAATTTGGTATGGTCCGCAAGCAGGATCACCTTTTTTGATACACTGACAATAGCTCTTTTAACTTCAATTAAAGGAATCTGTGCTTCAAAGGCGCCTTCGGGTATGGAGAATGCCTTGGTTGATATAAATGCAATATCGGCGTTGAACTTTTTAATCAGTTCTATTGCGTGGTAATTGGTTGCAGAGTATGAAGAGGAATGAATATTTCCGCCTATACTGATGACATTTGCTTTAGGCTTGTTGCATAACGCAATAGCAGTCATTAAACCTGTGGTGATTGCCGTAAATTCTGTTTCATCCGGAATATGCCTGACAACGGCTAAAGGGGTGGTACCTGCATCAAAAAAAACTATACTTCCTTTATTGATCATTTCTGAAGCAGCCTTGCCGATCCTGTTTTTTTCCTCGCTATATTCCTCAATACGTTCATAAAATGATGGCTGTTCCTGTTCCCGCTTTATTAGCAGTGCGCCTCCATGCATTTTTTTAACAATTCCTTTCTGCTCAAGATAATCCAGGTCCCTGCGGATAGTCATCATAGAGGAATTAAGCAGTTTTGCCAGTTCTGAAACAGTCATGATATTGTTTTCCGATAATAGTTCTATTAAGTTTTTTTGCCTTTCTGCCTTGTGCATTTAATCCACCTTTTCCTTTGATATCTAATTTAATACTAATATAGCAAGTAATTTAATAAATTATCACATCTGTTATTTTATTATCACAATAAAAGTGGAAAGTCAATACGTAAGCACAAGTAAATGTTATAAAAACAACAATCTGTGTAACAATGTTGTACAATAACTAATTGACAATGTAAATATGTGATATTACAATAACAATATAGAACATATAGCAACAAATTTTGTTGCTGATTGATGTTGATGTAACAAGGGGGGTTAAAATGCAGTATTCAATTGACAATGAAAAAATCATCAAGATGTATGAAAAAATGTATTTGATTCGCAAATATGAAGAAAGAATTTACTATCTTTTTCTTGAAGGGGTAATGCCCGGTACCATTCACCAATCGCACGGCCAGGAAGCTTGTGCAGTAGGTATGTTATATGATTTGGGAAAAGATGATTATATGACATCAACCCACAGACCGGCCGGCCATTGCCTTGCCAAAGGCGTACCGTTGGAATCCATGATGGCGGAAATGTTTGCGAAAGCAAACGGCTGCTGCCGGGGTAAAGGCGGGGCAATGCACACTGGGGATATGTCAGTTGGCGCTGTGCCTGCTATAGCAATTGTGGGCGGCGGAATTCCGATAGCTGTTGGCATAGGGCTATCTTTAAAAATGAGGAAGACAAGGAATGTAGTTGTTTGCTTTTTTGGTGACGGAGCAAGCAATGAAGGGGCGTTCCATGAAGGATTGAACGCGGCGGCCATTTGGAATTTGCCTGTGATTTTTGCGTGTGAGAATAATTTTTACGGCGCTTCGACTCATATTAAAAAGGTAATAAAAATAGAGAATATAGCGGACAGGGCAGCTGCATACGGGATGCCCGGTGAAGTCGTGGATGGCAATGACGTCTTAAAAGTAAATGAAGCTGCGGCAAGAGCCATTGAGCGGGCAAGAAGGGGTGAAGGGCCTACTTTATTGGAACTCAAGACTTACAGAATAGGAGGACATTCCAGAAATGACGCATGCGGATACAGGGATAAGGAAGAAGAAAAGGAATGGTTTGCAAAAGACCCGATAAAGAGGCACAGAGAGTATATACTTTCAAACAATATTCTTGATGAAAATTCCCTTAAAAAGCTGGAGAAGGAAGTGGAAGACAGAATAGAAAGGGCTGTTGAGCTTGCTAAGGCTTCTCCTGATCCAAAACCTGAAGACGCGTTGAGGCATGTTTATTATGAGGGAGGGGAGTAATCATGGCAAAAATGACAATAGCGGAAGCATTAAGACAGGCAATACGTGAGGAAATGCGAAGGGATGAAAGAGTTTTTTGCATAGGTGAGGACATTGACATAGAAGGTGGTTTCGGCGGTGCATTTACTGTCACGTTGGGATTGGCTAAAGAGTTTGGATATGACAGGATTATTAACACACCGATTTCAGAAATAATGATTGCCGGTGCTGCCGTAGGCGCTGCGATGACCGGAATGATTCCAATTGCGGATGTACAATACGGTGACTTTCTCTTCTGTATGATGGACCAACTGGCTAACCAGGCTGCAAAGATGACATATATGTCCGGCGGGAAAGTTAAGGTTCCTATGGTTATGCGCGCTCCGGTAGGGGCAACAACAAGGGGCGCCCAGCATGCGCAAAGCCTTGAAGGGTTCTTTACCCATATACCGGGGTTGAAGGTTATTTGTCCTGCAACGGCATATGATGCTAAAGGATTATTAAAGACGGCAATCAGGGATGAAAACCCGGTAATAGTTTTTGAACACAAGCTGTTGTACGGCAGTAAGGGTACCCGGGCTGAGAAGTCAGCATTAAGCCCGATTGGCGAGGTTCCTGACGAAGAATATCTTATTCCGTTTGGAGAGGCTGTTGTAAGAAGAGAAGGCAGTGATGTTACAATCGTTGCAAATCTCCTTATGATGTATCGGGCATTGGAAGCTGCTGAAATTCTTGAAAAAGAAGGTATAAGTGTTGAAGTGATAGATCCGAGAACACTTGTGCCGTTTGATTATGACACGGTCATAAAATCAATAGCCAAAACTTCAAGGTTGATGATAGTAGAAGAAGATACAAAAAGAAACGGATGGGGAGCTGAAGTTGCCGCTCATATAGCAGAGGAAGCTATTTATTATCTCGATGCTCCAATCAAGAGAGTAGCTGCATACGATGTACCCATTCCATTTGCACCTGTCATGGAAAACTTTGTAATTCCTTCAGTTGATAGAATTGTGGAGGAAGTCAGGAATCTGATGAAAAGCTAGAGTTTTTTGCTAAAATCATTAAAAATATTACAAACCGGGGGGATATGAAATGGCGCTTGTCAGCATGAAAAGCCTAATGAATCACGCTTTGGAAAACAAATATGCAGTAGGGTATTTTGAGTCCTGGAACCTGGAGTCCGTTCTTTCAGTAATAGATGCGGCTGAAAGGACAAATTCTCCGGTAATTATCGGGTTCAGCGGGATGTTTTTGGGAAATGATGAAAGGAAAGTGGAAGAAAATATATACCACTACGGAAGCCTTGGAAAAGCAATAGCTGAAAATTCCAAGGTGCCGGTGGCGCTGCTTCTCAACGAAGCGGATAAGGTATCCATACTGATCAACGGGTTAAAAGCAGGCTTTAATGCAATTATGTACCAGGATCCGAAAAAATCTTTTGAAGAAACAATTGAGATTACCAAATATATTACGAGAACCGCGCACTATGTTGGAGCCGATGTGGAAGCTGAAGTCGGAGAACTTCCAAATGCCGATATTGCTTCAAACACCGTAAAGGGAGGGGAATTAACGGACCCGGACAAGGCGGAATACTTTGTTGAGCAGACAGAAGTAGACGCCCTTGCGGTTTCGATAGGAAATGTGCATTTGCTGGAAGGCAAAAAATCTGAACTTGATTTTGACTTACTGAAAACATTAAGAAAGAGAATTAAGGTGCCACTGGTGCTGCACGGCGGAACCGGCATTTCAGAAGACAACCTGAAAGAAGCTATAAAACTCGGCATGTGTAAGATAAATGTCGGAACTGTCCTGAAAAGGGTATTTATCAATTATATTCAAACATATTTGAAAAGCAATAATGTAGACAGTATTGATCCGCATGAAGTAATAGGAAAAGGCGGCGCCAAGGACATGCTTTGCGGGGCAAGGGAAGCCATGTCGGAGGAGATTATCAGGTTTATCAAAATATTCGGAAGCGAAAACAAAGCAAAAATGATGTGAGGTGTGTGCATTGGCTACGAAAATAATAATGCCATCGGGTGGTCAAACGACCAATGAATCATTAATTGTTAAATGGCATAAAAAAGTCGGAGATGAGGTCAAAAGAGGAGATGTCCTTTTTGAGATAGAAACCGACAAGGCGGCTTTAGAAGTGGAAAGTTATGCTGAAGGATACCTTCTTGCTGTTAAATATAATGAAGGGGAATATGTGTCAGCCGGTGAAGTCGTGGCTTATGTCGGAGCGTTAGGAGAAAAACTTGAAGATGGTTTAACTGGTGCTGAAGCCGAAGAAGATGAATATCAACCAATAATGAAAAAAGAAGATGCCACTCATATTGGGAAAACTTCCGGTGTTAGCGGCCCGGCAGTTACTTCGGAAAATACTTCAGAAAATACCTCAGAAAATAACTATCCTTCCAAAATACTTGCCTCTCCGGCTGCGCGTTATCTGGCACGCAAAAACAACATCAGCCTGGAGGATGTTGCTAAAAACAGTCCGGCACAGCCTATAAAAAGAATTGACATTGAAAATTATATAAAAGGCCGGAAAGAACAGCCTGTGGAGGAATTCTACTTCATAGATACCTCCAATATGAGGAGGGTAATAGCAAGGAGAATGGCGGAGAGTGTCTCTGTAGCTCCGCATTTTACAGTAACTATGGAAATCGATATGACTGAGGCGATTAAACTGAGACAAATACTTAATGAGGATTTAAAGAACCAAAATATCAAGGTATCCTATAACGACATTATAATGAAATGTGTCTCTAAGGCTATAGAAGAGCATCCTATAATTAATTCAACATATTTTGAGGACAGAATTAAAGTTTATAAAAATGTTAACTTCGGCCTTGCTGTTGCCATAAAAGGAGGGCTGGTTGTTCCGGTTGTCAGGGAAGTAAACAAAAAGTCCATTTCCGGAATTGCAAGGAAAAATGCTGAAAATATTAACAAAGCCAGGGATGGAAAGCTTCAACCGTCTGACATGTCAGGAGGAACAATAACATTGTCAAACCTTGGCATGTACGGAGTTGATTCTTTTACTGCAATTATTAATCAACCTGAAAGCTGTATACTTGCTGCCGCAAGTATTGTTGAAAAACCGGTGATTGTGGGCGGAGAGATTGTCGTAAAGCCTATGATGAACATAACCGCTTCTTTTGATCACAGGGTTATAGACGGGGCTGAAGGCGCTGCGTTTATGAAAGACGTTAAGAAATATCTTGAAAAACCACAGCTTTTGCTGATGTAAGGAGGATTGTACCATGGCTGGGAAATATGATGTTGCGGTAATAGGAGGCGGTCCCGGCGGATATAGCGCGGCAATAAGAGCAGCCCAGCTTGGCGGGAGAGTAGTTTTGTTTGAGAAGGAAAATATAGGCGGTACCTGCCTGAACGTAGGGTGCATTCCTACAAAATGCCTGCTTGAGAAAGCTGCTCTTATAGACAAGATCAGAAAAAACACTGAAAACGGAATGCTAAAGGATGCAGGATTGTTCAGCTGGAAAAAAATACAGGAGCAAAAAGCCTCAGTTGTAAAAAAGCTTACATCCGGTGTTGAAGGGATATTAAGAAGCTATTCAATTGATACCGTAAAGGGAAAAGCATTGCTGCGCGAGCCCAGAACAGTGGAAATTGAAGGGACCGGAGAAAAATATGAGGCAGATAAAATTATTATAGCCACCGGTTCCAAGGCCCTCATCCCCAAAATCAAAGGAGCTGAGAAGGGAAATGTTATTGATAGTACGGAAGCATTGGGCTTGAAAAAGATTCCGATAAGCATGGCAATCATTGGCGGCGGAGTGATTGGAGTCGAGTTTGCAAGCATTTATTCAACATTCGGAACAAATGTAACCATAATTGAAATGCTTCCTTCGATTGTTGCAACAGAGGACAGGGATGTTGTAAAAGGTTTGACCAGGGAACTTGAAAAAAGGAATATCAGGATAGTGACAGGCGCAAGAGTGGAAGAGATAAAAGAGGGTTCGGGAACCAAAATTGTAAAATATTCAAAAGACAATACTATCTCGCATATCGAAGCGGAATGTGTCATGGCAGCTGTTGGAAGAGCTCCGAATCTTGAAGGCATAGATGTTGAGAAGCTGGGTATTGAAATGGATTCAAAAATGAATATTAAAGTGAACAGTATGATGGAAACCACCGCAAAGGGAATATTTGCCGTTGGGGATGTAACAGGAGGATACCAGCTGGCTCATAGCGCTTATGCCGAAGCAGAAGTGGCAGCTGAAAACTGTATGGGCGGAAAACTGGAAGCAAACCTTGAGACTATGCCCCGCTGCATATACAGCTTGCCGCAGCTTGCTGCAGTTGGATTGACGGAAGATAATGCAAAGGAAAAAGGTATTGAGTTTGAAAAAAGCATATTTCCATATGCCGCAAATGGAAAGGCGCTTGCAGCCGATGAGCCAGGTGGGTTTGTCAAGGTGATTTGTGAAAAGTACAGCGGCAAATTGTTGGGTGTGCACATTGTTGGCAGTTATGCGACGGAACTGATTTCATCAGCGACAGTAGCAATAAATATGGGAGCTGCTGCAGAGGATTTTTACCGCATGATTTTTCCACATCCTACGCTTTCAGAGTTAATTAAAGAATCTGTTTTATCTGTTAAGAACCTGGCGATTCATATACCGAAAGGGCAGAGGACGGATAAATGAGCAACTGAACTTTTGTATCCGGGTCATCTGCCGCCCATTTGTATGAGTCCGGCGGAAAAGCGGGATGAAAGATAGTTATGGATTGAAAGATAGTTATAAAAGTGATTTAATAATATTAATAATATCGTAATAAGGAGGTTGCTTATTATGCATGAGAATGAAAATATCCAAGCTGTTGTAGCCGGACATATTTGTCTCGACATCATACCCGATTTTAATAAGGGTGAAAATGTCAGCCTGGATAATGTTTTAGCCCCAGGGAAACTTATAAATGTGGGAAAGGCCAAATTATGCACGGGCGGCGCGGTTTCCAATACGGGGATTGCCTTGTCGATTCTTGGTATAAAAACAAAACTTATGTGCAAGGTTGGAAAAGATTTCTTTGGAGAAGGGGTAAAAAGGATTATTGAAGAAAAAAATGCTGACAGCGGGATTATTGAAGTGGAAGGTGAAGAAACTTCTTATACCGTAATAATTGCACCTCCTGGAATAGACAGGATATTTCTTCACAACCCCGGCGCCAATGATACTTTTTGCGCGGACGATATAAACTATGATATAGTTAAGGAAGCAAGACTTTTTCATTTTGGATATCCTCCGCTAATGAAAAGATTCTATCAGAATGACGGAGAAGAGCTTGTAAAAATGTTCAAAAAGGTTAAAGAGCTTGGAGTTACAACTTCCCTGGATGTAGCTCTTCCCGACCCAACTTCAGAAGCCGGCAAGGCCGACTGGAGGAAAATATTGACAAATGTGCTTCCCTATGTAGATATTTTTATCCCAAGCGCTGAAGAGATAATGTACATGCTTCAAATTGATGCAATTAACAGCTCCGATGAAGGCGATAAAAAGGGTGATCCTCTTGAAGACCTGGACCTTAATATATTGCAGGTGCTTGGTGAAAAGCTTATTTCCATGGGAACAAAGATAGCAGTTGTTAAATGCGGATTAAAGGGTTTTTACATAAGGACTGCCGGTAGTGATGCGCTCATGTCATTGGGAAAAGCAGCTCCGGAAGATTTGGACAATTGGGCTGACAGGGAATTGATCGAGGAAACTTTCTATGTTGACCGGGTTGTCTCTGCTGCCGGAGCAGGCGATAATAGTATTGCAGGATTTTTAGCGGCATTTTTAAGAGGCATGAGCATAGAAAAATCGATAAGGATTGCATGCGCAGTGGGAGCACAGAATGTCAAGGTGGCTGATACTTTAAGCGGTGTAAAAACATGGGATGAAACACTTGCAATGTTGCCCGGATGGAAAAAGAACAGAAATACTATTCGCGGTGACTACTGGAAATATGATGCACAAAAAGAAGTATGGATAGGAAAAGCTGATAAGAAATTTTGATAAAATGACAAAAATTAATTTTCAACATCTCAAATCCGGTTAAAGCCAAACCTGTTGAGCACGAAACAGGAAGGACTTGACAAAAAACATCATGTCCATTAAAATGTTATTAGCACTCAGTAAAAATGAGTGCTAATAACATTTTGATTCAAGTACGCTTGGCTAAAAATAAATGTTATTTGAAAGAAAACATTCAGTTGCTGAAGAATGTGTTTCTTTTTTAATTAAGTTTATTTGTATGTGAGACTCATTTTTTGAGGAACACAATTACAAAAAAACTTAGTTAGGAGGGAATACATATGAAAGCATTATTTTTAGCAGGCGGCTTAGGGACGCGTCTTAAACCGATAACTAATGAACTGCCCAAACCTATGGTGCCTATTATGGGCAAACCGCTTCTTGAAAGAAATATAAAAAACCTGAAAAAGCACGGCATAGACGAAGTCATATTAAGCACCTGTTATAAACCCCAAAAGATAAGGGAATATTTTGAAGACGGCAGCAAATTCGGGGTAAAAATCAGTTATATATGTGAAGATATACCGCTTGGAACCGGAGGAGCCGTCAAAAACGCCCAGGAATTTTTTGATGACACGTTTTTGGTGTTTAATTCCGACATAATAAGCGATATTAATATTTCAGAAATAATACGCTTCCATAAAGAAAAGGGGGCACTGGCTACCATCGCTGCGACCGAAGTTGACAACCCTTCGGCTTACGGTGTTATTGAGCAGGATGAAAAAGGTTTTATTACAGCTTTCAAGGAAAAACCACTGCCGCATGAAACCAATTCGAACTTGATTAATGCGGGAATCTATGTTTTTGAACCGGATCTCTTCAATGAGATTCCGGCAGGCAGAGTAGTGTCCATAGAACGGGAGACGTTTCCTCTTTTGCTTGAAAAAGGCTATAAAATTGCCGTGTACAACAAGTGTTCCTATTGGCTTGACCTCGGTACGCCTGAAAAGTATATGAAGGCTCATAAGGATATTTTAAACGGAAAATTGAAAATAGACAGTCATAACTTTAATACCAAACCAAAGTTTATAAGTGAAACTGCCAAAATACATCAACGTGCAAGAATCGTCGGGCCTGTTTATATAGGGGAGAATGTGGAAATTGGAGACTATGCAATGGTCGGCCCGAATACGGTCTTATGTGAAGGTTCGTACGTTGGAATGGGGGCAAAGGTTGTCGGAAGCATAGTGTGGAACCAGGCAGTTGTTGAAAGCGGAGCTTCTGTAATAAATTCCGTAGTGATGTCAAAATGCAGGGTTGACAGAAACAGCAGAAAATATAATGCTATCCTGACGATAAATGCCGTTTATTCAAATGCTGTGTAAAGGAGGATGCTTTGTTATGGTTACGAACAGAATGCGGAATGTTGCTTTTTTAAGCACTTATCCCCCAAGGGAATGCGGACTTGCGACTTTTACGCAGGACCTGGTGAGGGAACTTGACAGGGTTGGACTTTTAAGCAGTCCAAAAGTTTTGGCTGTAAGCGATCAAAAGTATGATTACAGCGACAGGGTCATAACGGAAATTGAACAGTATGACAGGAAAAGCTATATTAAAGCGGCGGATGCCGTTAACAAATCCGATATAGAACTTCTTGTAATAGAGCATGAATATGGGATATTTGGAGGTGAATGGGGCGAATATATCATAGATTTTATTGAAAACCTCCATATACCCTTTGTAACAACACTGCACACTGTTCTTCCGTCACCCTTGGCAAAACAGAGGGAAATATTGCAAATGCTCGGGGAAAAGAGCGCCAGGATTGTAACCATGGCAAAAAATACAAGGCCTGTTCTTGAAAATGTTTATGGAATAGACGCGTCAAAAATAGAGGTAATACACCACGGTGTGCCATACAGGATAGTTGAAAAGCGTGAGAAGCTTAAAGAAAAACATGGTTTTTCCGGCCTTAATGTAATAAGTACATTCGGCCTGTTAAGCCCCGGAAAAGGCATTGAGTATGGAATTGAAGCCGTGGCAAAGGTTGTAAAGGAACATAAGGATGTAATCTATCTTATCCTGGGCCAGACTCATCCAAATATAATAAAGAAATCAGGGGAGGAATACAGGGAAAAACTTGTTGCGCTGGCTGACAAGCTCGGTGTAAACGAACATGTGCGGTTTATCAATAAATATCTTACAAAGGATGAGATTATTAATTATCTTCAGATGTCAGATATTTATATGACGCCGTACCTTGGAAAAGACCAGGCGGTAAGCGGAACTCTGGCTTACGCTGTCGGATATGGAAGGGTAATCATATCTACACCGTATAGTTATGCAAAGGAAATGCTTTCCGATGGCAGGGGTCTTTTGGCGGAATTTTGCGATTCCGATTCATTGGCAGAACATATTAAATACGTATTGAAAAATCCTGATGCAAAAAGAGAAATGGAGAAAAGGACATTAAGCCTTGGCAAAACCATGATGTGGTCCAATGTGGCAAAACAATATGCTGAGCTTTTTATTGACACACTTGAAGAGGAGAAGATTGAAGATAGCGTGGTGGGATAGAATGGGGCAATTGTCAATTAGCAGGTCTTTGAACGACAAATATATTTTCAGGCTTACTGATGACACAGGAATGTTACAGCATTCAAAACATGGAGTGCCAAATCCCGCTTACGGGTATACCACCGACGATAATGCCAGGGCACTGATCATGGCGGTTTTGCTTTATGAAAAATATAAGGATGAGAAATATCTTGATCTTATATACCGTTATTCATCTTTTTTGCTGCATGCCCAAAATGAAAAGGGCAGATTCAGAAATTTCATGAGTTATGACAGAAAATGGCTTGAAGAGGAAGGTTCGGAAGACTGCTTCGGCAGGTGCATATGGGCTTTGGGGTTTGCAATCTCTAGTGGATGCACGCCTCATGATGTAAAAAACGCATTGAAATACGTTCTGGAAAAGGCTTTGCCCAATGCAGTCCTTCTTGATTCCCTCAGGGGCAAGGCATATTCAATAACCGGCCTTGCATACCTTGGCGATGAAAATGTGAAGCAGCTTATTTCCGTCATGGCAGAGTCCATTTGCCGCCAATATGACAGTTTCAGGGACGGAGACTGGAAATGGTTTGAAAATATTGTTGCATACAGCAACGGTGTTTTGCCACGGGCACTTTTTGCCGCATACAGGATTACAGGAGATGAAAGATTTTGCAGTGTAGCGGAAGAGAGCCTGGAATTTCTTGAAGGGCTGACTTTTAAAAACGGATACTTCAAACCTGTTGGCTGCAATGGTTGGTTTTTAAAAGGTAAAAGCCCGGCTCAGTATGATGAGCAGCCTGTTGAAGCGTGTGAAACCGCCCTGGCCTATCTGGAAGCTTATGAAGCAACAGGAAAGAAAATGTATATACAAAAAGCAAAAGAATGCCACTTGTGGTACGAAGGAAGGAATTCAAAAGACCTGCCGCTTGTTGACGCAAATACAGGAGGCTGTTTTGACGGTTTGACAAATGAAGGCGTCAATATGAACATGGGGGCAGAAAGCCTTGTGTCTTATGTAATTTCATTCTTGAAAGTATCCAGTATCGAGAACTGAAAGGATGGGGTTGCAATGACTGTTGTTAACAGGCAAATTTTCAGGCAAAACGATATACGCGGCATATTCGGGAAAGATTTAAGGACAGAGGATGCTGAGCTCATCGGAAGGGCGTTCGGAACATATATAAAGAGGAGAGGAAAAACAGAAGCAATCGTAGGAAAGGATAACAGAAAATCTTCACCGGACCTGTTCGGCAGCCTCGTCAAGGGGATACTGAACACAGGCGTAAATGTAAAGGATATCGGTGTTGTAGTGACTCCCATATTCTATTATTCAACATACCTTTATGGCATTGATTCAGGAATTATGATTACGGCCAGCCACAATCCGGCAGAGTATAACGGATTTAAGATCCAATTTGACGGAACCACATTGTACGGTGAAGAGCTGCAAAATATCAGGAAGATAATAGAAAATGGCGATTTTGAAGAGGGACAGGGAAAACTTACTGTCCAATTGCCTGGTGACGACTATATAAAAATGATAAAAGAAAAAATAAATCTTAAGGGACGAAGATTAAAAATTGTTGTTGACTGTGGAAATGGCACGGCAGGATTATTTGCCCCCAAGCTCTTTGAAGAGCTGGGGTGTGAGGTTATCCCCCTTTACTGCGATTCAAATCCTGATTTCCCGAACCATTTTCCCGACCCGACAAGGCCTGAAAACCTGAAGGATTTGATAGGGGCTGTGAAAAAGCACAAAGCCGACCTTGGAGCGTCTTTTGACGGGGACGGAGACCGGCTTGGAGTTGTCGATAACCAAGGAAATATAATTTGGGGAGATATGATGATGGTCCTCTTCTGGAGGGAAATTCTGCCCAGGTACCCGGGTGCTCCGGCCATTGTTGAGGTAAAGTGCTCAGAAGTGCTGGTAGAGGAGATAAAAAAGCTTGGAGGTAAACCTTTGTTTTATAAGACGGGGCACTCCTTGATTAAGGCTAAAATGAAAGAATTAAACGCGGTGTTTACCGGTGAAATGTCAGGACATATGTTTTTTGCAGACGAGTATTATGGATTTGATGACGCGTTTTATGCATGCGCAAGGCTGCTCCGAATTTTGGCGGAAAGCGGAAAAACGCTGAGTGACCTTTTGTCAGATGTGCCAAAAACTTATAATACGCCTGAAATCAGGATTGCATGTCCTGAAGAAAAGAAAGCTTATTATGTAAATAAGGCGAAGGATTATTTCAAGACATTAGGCAATTCAATTATTGATGTTGACGGAGTAAGGGTCCTGTTTGAAGACGGATGGGGACTGGTTAGAGCATCCAATACAGGACCTGAGCTTATAGTGCGTTGTGAAGCCAAAACAGCTGAAGGCCTTGAGCAGATAAAAGAGAAAATATCCGAATCTATTTATCCTCTAAAAATATCTTAAAACCAAAAATATCCTGGAATCCTAGTTTTACCTGCATTAATGCCGAAATTAAATATTCGAATTCTTTTATGCATTTCCGGTCATACTAGTTTTAAGGAGTGTGACCAGTATGAACGGGAATGCTGGGCTTTTGAATTTCATTTGTCAAAACTCCCAAATGGGTGTAAAGACAATCAGTCAGTTAATAGATATTGCAGAACAAGTGGAACCTGACATGCAGGAAAATAGTTTTCAGGAGGTTGGCGTTTGTATCCGGACAAGGTTTTTTATGAGCCTGTAGCTTTAACCTACGAGCTTGGCAAATTTCTGAAAAGTAAATTTGAAAATGTGCCATGGATACCGGTTGAAAGCCATAACAGTATTGAGCAGCTGCAAAAAAATCCAAATAAAGAATTTCCCAGAATGAAGAGGTACCTGATCATAGGTGTGCGAAAATCGCTGAAATACACGCCAAACAATAAAATATCGGATTTTCTGGTGCCATATACTTCATCTGGATGCAGTGCCATGTGCCTTTATTGCTACCTGGTGTGTAATTATAACAAATGTTCTTACCTGAGATTATTTGTCAACCGTGAACAAATGATGGACAAATTGATAAAAACTGCAAACCGTTCTGACAGGGACATTGTGTTCGAGATAGGCAGCAACAGTGACCTTGTTCTGGAAAACACAGTTACAGGAAATCTGGAATGGACAATTGAAAACTTCAGTAAAAGTAAAAAAGGTTTTCTCACTTTTCCTACAAAATTCGACATGATAGACCCGCTTCTGCCCGTCGATCACTAGGGAAGAATTATTTTTCGCATGAGTGTCAATCCACAGGAGATTATCAGAAAAGTGGAGTTTGGAACATCTTCCCTAAAAGGCAGAATCAATGCGTTAAACAAGATGTGTGACGCAGGATACAGGGTAGGAATGCTGATAGCTCCTGTTGTAATGGTAGACAACTGGATGAAGCTTTATTCGGACTTGATAGACCAACTGTCTGACGAACTTTCACAAAAAGTGAAAGATCAATTGTTTATCGAAGTTATTTTTATGACTTATAGCTATGTGCACTGCGCTATTAACAGGGATGCGTTCCCCAATGCTGTAGAACTGTATGACAAATCCATAATGACAGGACGTGGCCGGGGTAAATACCGCTACCGGGATGAAGTCAGGGCAAGGGGTGAGGAATTTCTAAGAGAGCAGCTTTCACAAAAGTTAAAAGGTATACCGATTGCCTATATAGTTTAAGAGTTCCGTACCGGATAAATAAAATTGGAAAAGATATTGACATTTGGTGATACCAGGCATATTATGAAATCGTAAGGGGGATTAACTCAGTGGGAGAGTGCTATCTTCACACGGTAGAAGTCGTTGGTTCGAATCCAACATTCCCCACCAGTTTTGGGGCATTGGCTCAGTTGGGAGAGCATCGCGTTTGCAACGCGGGGGTCGGGGGTTCAAGTCCCCTATGCTCCACCAAACCGTGAGCGATGGATGATACAATAAAACCCGTCTCAGTCTGAGACGGGTTTTATTAATCTTGTTGTACAATGACTGATAAAGATACAGGAATGCCCTTCTTAATATGGTATAATGATACCGGGATGTGATATGACTATGCAAAAGCTTTCAAGAAGTTTTTATGAACATGATTGCATAACTGTTGCCAAAAAATTGCTTGGGAAATACCTTGTGCACAATATAGGCGGAGAGGAACTCGTGGGGAAAATTGTTGAGGTTGAAGCGTACAAAGGTCCCGAGGATAAGGCCGCCCATTCTTATAACAACAGAAGGACGCCAAGGACAGAGGTTATGTACGGACCGGCAGGTCATGCGTATATTTTTAGAATTTATGGAATGTACAATTGCATGAATGTTGTCACCGCGGGGGTGAATGAGCCGCAGGCAGTTCTTATCAGGGCATTGGAGCCTGTATCAGGCCTGGACGGCATATCCGTCCGCAGATACG
Source organism: Clostridiaceae bacterium (assembly GCA_012840535.1). GTDB lineage: Bacteria > Bacillota > Clostridia > Acetivibrionales > DUMB01 > DULF01. Next base: position 1,256 of record DULF01000029.1, on the reverse strand, counting down.
GAAAGAAATTCAGTGAACTGAAAAAGAACCAGATAATAGGTCTTACAAATGGCCCGGGGAAACTGTGCCTGGCTTTGGGAATTGACATGTCAAATTACGGTGATGATCTTTGCGGAGACAGGCTTTATATAACGGAAGGCAGCGCCGGTGATGAGTTTGACATTGTGTCCTCCAAAAGAATAAACATAGACTATGCTGAGGAAGCGGTGAACTATCCCTGGAGGTTTTACATAAAAGGAAATCCGTATGTATCGTGCTAGAGAACAGAGAACAGAAAACAGAGAACAGAAAGAGGGTAGAAAACAGAGAGTAGAGGACAGAGAACAGGAGTCGGAGGCCGGTAGCCGGAGACCAGAGACCGGAATATAGTAGATGATCAATAACTTCAAGTTGGAGGACAGGGAGAGGGAGGTAGTGGGCAGCAGACAAAGAACAGAGAATGGAAGAAAGGGAGTAGAAAACAGAATCAAAGTTAGAGGTAAGGGGACACTCCATTTCCGTCGAAGAACCGGATGTTAAGGGGTGTCACTATAAAAATTATACCCTCATAAAATATGTGATTTGCGGCAAAATATACGTTAGCTGGAATTTGTATATTGCTTATGAGGGAAAAGAATGAAAAAGAGAAACATATTTATAAGGCTGATTTCTCTGATCACATATAAAGAAAAGCAAAAACCAAGAGAATTTGTAATTCCTGAAATTGGCGAGGAGCAAAATGTAAGTGCCTCGCAGGAACAGGTGCAGCCAAAAAAAGAAGAAAATAAAAAAAGAAGGCCTGAGAAGAAAAGAAAGCCTGTTTCTGTTCAGGATCTGGATAAGAAAAATAAAGAGAAAGAATCAAAGTATAAAACAGGCAAACAGCAGGACGCAGTGTTTTGCAGCATCCGCGAAAACATTGATTATATCAGGAAGCAGTTCAATTATCCCGCCAATAGCGGCATTATAATCAGGGAGTTCCTTGTTGCAGGAGAAAGAAGGGCTTTTATAACTTATCTGGATGGCATGGCGGATGGCAAGACCATCAGTGATTTTATTCTCCGTCCTCTCCTGAATACCGACAAGTTTAATGCTATACAGGAAGGGTGCCCTTTAGAATATATACTTTTCAGTGTGCTGGAAGCCAATCAGGTTAAAAAAGTTACAAAGGCCAAAGAAGTTATAGATGAGATTTTATTGGGCAATACGGGAATCTATGTAGACGGATGTAATTATTACATATTCTGCGAGACTACAGGTTACGAAAAAAGATCTGT
>DULF01000028.1 GCA_012840535.1 Clostridiaceae bacterium | reverse complement strand
GCGATATGGTTGGCCATACAGGAGTGTTTGAGGCAGCAAAGAAAGCGGTTGAAGCTATTGACAAATGCCTTGGCAGAATAGTGCCAGCTGTCCTTGAGCAGGATGGCAAGGTGCTTATAACCGCCGACCATGGAAATGCCGAGCAGATGATAGATTATGAGACCGGAGGAGCGTTTACTGCCCATACAACCAATGTTGTGCCATTGATTGCCATAGGCCTGGGGGATATTAAGCTAAAAGAAGGCAGATTGGCAGATATTGCTCCAACCATGCTTGACATTATGGGGTTGGAAAAACCTCAGGAAATGACGGGAAATTCTTTAATTGTACGATAAATGCGTTGTTTTGTATAAAATATGGCAATATGGTTAAATTATTAACAAAACATTATTTACTTTTTATAGTCCATACGATATCCTATTAATAAAATAGGTAGATATTACAAAAGGAAGGTGAAAAATTTTATGAAACAATACTTGGAAATTGAAAGTGTATTTGCAAGAGAGATTCTTGATTCGAGAGGAAATCCTACTGTTGAAGTAGAAGTTATAGCCGAAGGTGGTTTTATAGGCAGGGCAGCGGTTCCTTCAGGAGCTTCAACGGGCGCTTTTGAGGCAATTGAGCTTAGAGACGGGGATAAAGGAAGATATCTTGGCAAAGGTGTCCTGAAAGCCGTTGACAACGTAAACAACATAATAGCTCCTGAAGTTGAAGGTATGAATGTTTTTGACCAGGTTGCAATTGACAAACTCATGATAGAGCTTGACGGAACTCCCAACAAGGCAAAATTAGGAGCTAATGCAATTCTTGGAGTTTCCCTTGCAACAGCAAAGGCAGCCGCTGAAGCTTTAGGTTTGAGCCTATACCAGTACATAGGTGGAGTTAATGCAAAAACTCTCCCTGTTCCTATGATGAATATTATAAATGGCGGTAAGCATGCCGATAACAGCGTAAATATCCAGGAATTTATGATTATGCCTGTTGGCGCAAACTCATTCAGAGTGGCTCTGCAGATGTGCGCAGAGGTTTTCCATAACTTGAAGAAAGTTTTAAGCGGCAAAGGCTATAGCACCGCTGTAGGTGACGAAGGCGGTTTTGCACCGAATCTTAAGACTGATGAAGAAGCTATACAGGTAATAATTGAAGCTATAGAAAAAGCCGGATATAAGCCGGGGGATGACTTCAGGCTTGCGATAGACGCTGCAGCTACAGAAATGTATGAAGCTGCAAAGGAAAAGGGAGAAGAAGGCAAATACTTTTTCTGGAAAGCCGGAATAATGAAGACCAGAGAAGAAATGGTGGATTTCTGGGCTGACCTTGCAGCAAAATATCCTATTATATCTCTTGAAGACGGTGTTGCTGAGGAAGACTGGGACGGCTGGAAGCTGCTCACTGACAGGCTCGGCAAAAAGATACAACTTGTTGGAGACGATTTGTTCGTAACAAATACTCAAAGACTCAAAAAAGGAATAGAACTAGGAGTTGCCAACTCAATACTCATTAAAGTAAACCAGATAGGTACCCTTACAGAGACTCTTGAAGCTATACAAATGGCTAACAGGGCTGGTTACACAGCTGTTACTTCCCACAGGTCCGGAGAAACTGAGGATGCTACAATAGCTGATATAGCTGTTGCAACTAACTCAGGCCAGATTAAAACCGGAGCTCCTTCAAGGACAGACCGTGTTGCAAAATACAACCAGTTGTTGAGAATTGAAGAGGAACTTGGCGAGGTAGCTGAGTATCCGGGACTTAATGCATGGTTCAATTTAAAGAACAAATAAAGTAAGTATTTTGCCTACAGCTGTTTGTTTAAAAGGTAACTGCGCAATTGCAGATTTAAAAAACAAGCCGATTTTTGGCTTGTTTTTTATTTTGCTTTGTGGTAGAATGTAATTTGTCTTTTAAGCCTAGCAAAAATTTGGAGGTGTTGTCATTGACAACAATATTGAATATTGTGCATATAATTTTTTCAATAGCAATAATTGTCATGGTTCTGTTTCAGTCCGGGAAATCGGCTGGATTATCCGGTTCCATAGCAGGTGGAGCTGAAACCTTTTTCGGAAAGAACAAGGGTAGAACAATAGACGCAATATTGGACAAATATACAACTTTTGCTGCTATTGCTTTTTTAGTTACATCATTGATTCTTTTTGCAGTAAAGAGATAATTTCAAGAGTTTAGAGGAGGAGACTGTGTAGGTTATACATAGTCTTTTTTTATTGTTTATTTTTGAGTGTTTTTTGGTAAACTAATAATAAACTACGGAGAGCAGCTTTTTATAAAATGTTTGAAAAAAGCAGGCTTAAAGAACTTAATTAAGTATAAAGGAGTAGAGTATGGACAGAAAAGAACGAATACTTGCATTTATGAGAGAGGATGCGTATAAGCCCTTGCTCTTTAATGAACTTGTAATGGTGCTTGATGTGCCTAAGAGCGATATTGAACTGTTTAGACAGGTCCTCGAAGAACTGGAACGGGAAGGCAAAATTTTCAAGACACACAAGAATAGATATGGTGTGCCGGAAAGAATGAGTTTGATAGTCGGAAGGCTCCAGGGAAATGAGAGAGGGTATGGTTTTGTCATACCTGACGACGAAACGTTTGATGATATTTTCATTCCTGCAGATGGCCTTAATGGAGCTATGCATAACGACAGGGTCATTGCCCGGTATACCAAAAAGGTAATTGGAGACAGAAGTGCCGAAGGAGAAATCATCAGGATTCTTGATAGAGCAAACAAAACGGTGGTTGGCATTTTTGAAAGCAGTCGTTATTTTGGGTTTGTAGTACCTGATGACAGAAGGATTTCAGGGGATATATTCGTTCCCAAAGATGAGTTTAACGGGGCAAAATCCGGAGACAAGGTTGTTGTAGAAATAGTGAAATGGCCTGAAAAGAGGAGAAACGCAGAAGGAAAGGTTATTGAGGTTATAGGTAATGTAAATGACCCTGGAACCGATATTGTATCAATAATAAAATCTTTCAAGCTAAATGAAACCTTCCCGGATGACGTCCTTGCCCAGGCGGATAAAATACCTGATACAGTTACTGAGGATATGTTGAAGGGCAGGCG
>DULF01000027.1 GCA_012840535.1 Clostridiaceae bacterium | reverse complement strand
ATGAAAATCATTAAAAAATTCTATAAAATAAACTATTCAAAATCAGGTTAAACGCTGATTTGTTCTATAATTTCAGCATTCATGGAAATTACTTTTGCAAAGTGGAATTTACCTTTTCAATTGGCCATTTTATTTTGTTGACTTCGATTTTTTTATATAGTATAATTAATTAAGTTTAATAATTATGTAAAGACATATTGATGAATTTATTTTTCTTATTATATTAGCAAAGGTGGATAATTATGTTGACTCCCAGGGCAAAGGTAATGTCCGTATTACGCGGAGAACTCCCGTCAAAGACACCTTTTACAATGTACGAGTGTATGATTCCACAGTGTACTGTTGAGCGAGAATTAAGGAACCGTGGCATGTGCATCGTAAGAAGAACCAGCACATACCGTATTGAAAGGCCAAATGTAACTGTTAAATCAATCGAGTTTCAAGATGAGAACGGCCGATGGCTCAAACGTACAACGTACTCTACAAAAGCCGGTGATCTTACTACTCTTACAGAGCAAGGAATAAATACTGTATGGACACATGAACATATGTTTAAAACGAAGGAAGACTACAAGGCACTTTATGAATTCATTAAAGACAGTGTTATTGTTCCTAATTATGAAAGTGCTGCTAAACTGGTCAACTCCCTGGGAGAAGATTTTGTAGTCCGCGATCAGATTTGTCTTGAGCCGTTGCAGGCTCTTATCTCCGATTTTATGGGAACAGAAACTTTCTGTTATGAATGGATGGATAACCGTGACGAAGTATTAAAGCTTTACAACGCTTTAACGGAGATGAACAGGAAAATCTATTCTGTCGTTGCAAATGGCCCTCTTGAGTTTGTAAACTATGGTGGCAATGTAGTTCCTGCCATTATCGGAAGGGAAAATTTCGAACGCTACTTTATGCCTCATTATGCTGAAGCTGCTGAAGTACTTCATAAGAAGAATAAATTAATTGGTTGCCATCTTGATGCTGATAATACTATAATAATGGATCTAATTGGGCAAACGCCTCTCGATTACATAGAGGCATTTGATCCTGGCGTAGGACCTTCAGTGGCAGATGCCCGGCAAGCATGGCCGGATAAGGTCCTCTGGATTAACTGGCCGAGTGCATGGCACCTCTATTCAAAAGAAGATGTTTATAACAAAACCATTGAAATGCTTGAACAGGCCGCTCCGGGCAACAACTTTATCATTGGCATAACTGAGGATATTCCCGAGGAGGTTTGGCAGGGCAATTGTCTTAATATAATGAACGCAATTGATGATTATTACGCTTCAAAGTTGTAACTTATTTATATGTATCAATTTTAGAATGAAAGGATATATATTTTTAAAAGGAAAGGATATATATGAATTAAAAAGGAAAGGAGCTTATCCAGATGACAAGAAGGGAACGGGTACTAAAAGCTATACGTCATGAAACCACTGATTATGTACCTTATAGCATTTCGTTTACCAAACAGGCATATGAAAAGACAAAAAATTATTTAAAAGACGAAAACTTTTTTGAAAAAATAGGCAACCATATTGTTTTTATTGAACATGCACCTTTTGAAGAGATTAAACCTGAGTATTTCAGAGATGAATTTGGAGTTGTCTGGAACCGTACGGGAGTAGACAAGGATATAGGTGTAATTGACAATTCTCTTATTCCTGAACCCGATATTAGCTTATATGAATTTCCTGAGCCCGATGAAGCAGGAATTCGCAATTTGATTGAGTCATACCTGAAAAAGAAAGAAGACGTTGCGGTATTCTTTGGAATCGGATTCAGCATGTTTGAACGTGCATGGTCTTTATGCGGTATGGAGAATTTACTGGTTTACATGAAAACTGATCCGGATTTTGTTCATGCGCTAATGGAAAGGATATGCGAATACAACCTGAAAAAAATAGATATTGCATGCCAATACGATATCGACGGCGTACATTTTGGCGATGACTGGGGGCAGCAACACGGCTTGATTATGGGTCCCCAGTGTTGGCATGAATTTATCCGTCCCAGGATGAAAAGAATGTATAAGAGGGTTAAGGACCACGGCTTACTGGTAAGCCAGCATTCATGCGGCGATATATCTGAATTGTTTCCAGCTTTAATTGAAATCGGACTTGACATCTACCAGACATTCCAGCCGGAAATTTATGATATTCGTGAAATTAAAGAAAAATACGGAGACAAGCTTTGTTTTTGGGGCGGAATATCAACGCAGCGTCTTTTGCCGTTTGAATCTCCGGAAGTTGTAGCTGAAACAACCAAAAGAACAATTGAAATTATGGGCAAAGGTGGCGGTTATATAGCGGCGCCGACTCATGCGATTCCGGGCGATGTGCCCCCTGAAAACATAGTAGCCATGATAAACGCCATGGCTCCTGAGAAAATTTTCTAAATAATAAATAAGCCAATTAAAAACATATGTAACATAAAATTGACATAAGAGTTAGTTTTGTTATATAATTCTTTTTTTCCACAACAAAACTAACTTCTATTTTCTGTTTGGATACGTTTTCTTGGTAGCAGCTTTTGGTATTCTGATGCAAAAGGCTTGTTACAACTACATATCCCTGCCGCTAATGAGTCAAATGAAGCTAACTTACAATTTTGTAATAAGTTCTTGCTGTCAGCATGTATACTGCTGTGTAAAACACAGCAAAAACAATAATCGTTATAGCTGTGCATACGGCAAACAGCGGTATGTTGGTAAGATTAAATATTGCAAGCATCTTGGTTATTACCTTGAAAGCAAAAGCTATATGAATTACAGCCGCAACAAGCGGCAGAAAGAACACAGTCAATATCTGGCTGTGAATGGCCTTCTTAACTTCCCTGAGGCTCATGCCTACCTTCTGCATAATCTCATAACGCTGCTTGTCATCAAACCCTTCTGCAATCTGCTTATAGTAGATAATAAGCACCGTTGCCATTATAAACAGCAGTCCCAGGAACAATCCAAGGAAGAATAAACCACCGTAAAGTGTATAGAAGCTTTCCCGGGATATTTCAGAACCCTCTGTATAACCGTCCAGATTAAGTTTGTTAAGTTCTTCATTTAAAACCCTTACCAGGTTTATCTGAACATGCCTGTCACCTGTAACGTCAAATCCATAGTAATAAGAGCGTTCTCCCATATTACCATCGGTCCCGCTGATTGAAGCATAAATCTGCCTTATCGTATCCATATCATCAACAATTATGCAATAACTGTTAAACAGCACGGAAGATACTTTCGCTTCTATATTAATTGAGTCAAGCCGTTCTTTTACGGTAAGTTTAAACCCGTCAAAGTCCAGGGTGTCTCCAGGAATATTACCTTTCAAGGTATATAGAAGGGCTTCATCCTTTGACAACGATATGGATTTGTTTTCCATCTCATTATAATCGTCAGCAGTCATAAATATCACAGCCGCTATATCCTGAGATGAGTAGGAGCCTGAACGGTTTAAAGTAAAGCTTGCTCCATTTTGAATTGTATTAAAGTATATTGAACGATAACGGGCGACATTCTTTTGAACGGTATTTGCTTTTTCTGTTTGTTCTTTAATTATGGCATCCAGCTTTTCAGCATCTTCATCTGAAACATTATACACACTGACAATAATATTTCTTGGGTACCGTGTGCGCAAAACATCCTCCATTCCTACATACAAAGAGACGGTAGTTGAAAGCATTACAATCACTGCAGTGGACAGAATGCAAATATTGGCCAGTCCTGCAGCGTTTTGCTTCATGCGGTAAATCATGCCTGAAATCGAAATAAAGTGTTTTGCCTTGTAATAATACTTTTTGTTCCTGCGAAGAATCTTTAAGACTGCTATGCTTCCTGCGGCAAAAAGGCAATATGTTCCTGTTATCACAAGGATAACGGCAATAAAGAAGAGGGACAGGGCAGCCAAAGGAGATTCAGTAGTGAGAGCGATATAATATCCGTAACCAAGGCACAATGCTCCAATTGTTGCCATAAGCCATTTTGTCTTTGGCTCCTTTTCTCCAACGTTACTGCCTTTTAACAGTTCGATAGGCTTGGACAGGTGAACCTGACGGATATTGTTAACAAGATTTATCGTGAAAATCCCGGCAAACAGGAAAATCGCATATAAAACAGCCTTTATCGGTATCTCAAATCCAAAAACGATCTTAAAAGAAATTAATCTAAAGAGCAGCAATACCATAAGCTTGCTTAAAAGTATCCCTGTCAGAATACCAATAACAATACTTACAAGCGATGTAAACAGGGTTTCAAAAAACATTATCTTCGCAATATGCTTTTTTTCCATTCCCAGTATGTTGAAAAGACCAAACTCTTTTTTACGCTTTTTAACTAAAAAGCTGTTTGTGTAAAACAAAAATATAAAGGAAAAAATGCCAATAACCACTGCGCCAAAAAACAGGATTTGCCTTAAGCTTGTACTGTCACTCAAATAACCGATATCATTAACTTCCGCCAAAAAACACATGTTATAAAACATCATAACTGCACCTATACAAGTCAATATATAGGGTATATAAGTCTTGGAATTTTTCTTGATGTTATTTACTGCAAGCTTTGGATAAAATAATTTACTCATTTCTTACACCGCCTGTCGCAATCATTGTAAGTGTATCGGAAATTTTCTGATACATTTCCTCACTTGTCATTGAAGCTTTATAAATCTGATGGAACAGCTCCCCGTCCTTTATAAAGAAAACCCTTTTGGCATGGCTTGCTGCCCTTATACTGTGTGTAACCATGAGAATTGTCTGCCCTTCGTTGTTTATTTCGTCAAATAATTTCAGAAGTTCGGCTGACGCACGTGAATCCAGTGCCCCGGTTGGCTCATCAGCCAGGATTATTTGTGGTTTTGTAATGAGAGCACGGGCAATGGCTGTTCTCTGCTTCTGCCCGCCTGAAACCTCATATGGATATTTCTTTAGTATATCATCGATTTCCAGCTTCCTTGCAATAGGTTTCAATCTGTTGTTCATTTCATCATAAGATTTGCCTGCCAGCACTAACGGCAAAAAGATATTATCCTCAATAGAAAACGTGTCAAGCAAATTAAAGTCCTGAAAAACAAATCCGAGGTTGTCACGCCTGAAAGCGGAGATTTCTCTTTCACTCATAGTGACAATGCTCCTTCCGTTTAAAAGCACGTCACCACCGGTAGGTTTATCAAAGGCAGCAATGATGTTGAGCAACGTCGTTTTCCCCGATCCGGACTCACCCATAATGGCAACGTATTCACCCTGCTCTATTGAAAAGGTTACATTTGAGAGGGCCTGGACCGGGTTTCCTCCAAATCTTGTGGTATATATTTTCTTAAGATTGTTAACCTCTAACAGCGCCATAGTATCTTACCTCCATTTTCTGCTGTCCTCATTATAACAAAAAAAGAAAATGCTTTGCCTTAACTTAGGCTTACATTTTCTCTTCCAATCTTACATTTTGGTAAGAATCAGGCCATTCAACAGCTGTGTCTGATCAATCAGCAGGTTCAAATCAGTCGGCAGCAATCTCGGCAGTGGCAAAACCAATTTTTACTTTTGTGCCCTTTCCGGGTGTTGATTCAATCTTTATGGTATGTGAAAGCTTGCTTAAAATCCTTTTGCACAGATACAAGCCAATTCCGGTGGACTTTTTGTCCATCCGTCCGATATAACCAGTAAAGCCCTTTTCAAAAACCCGTGGTAAATCCTCTGGTTCAATACCTATCCCCGTATCTTCAATGACCAGTGTATCAGGCAGTTCATCATCCATGTAAATTGAAATCTCACCTTCATTTGTGTATTTAAGCGCATTTGATAAAATTTGCTCAATAACAAAAGTCAGCCATTTTTCATCCGTCAGCGCATTATAATTCAGATTTTTATAATTCAGCTTTATTTTCTTATAAATAAAGGACTTGGAGTATTTTCTGACAGCCTGCTTTACAATACTGTCAAGGGAATACCTTTTTATCATCAGATCGGCGCTCATGTTCTCCGTTCGCAGATACTGCAACACCATTTCAACATACTGTTCCACCCTGAAAAGCTGTTCCAAAAGCTCATTGTTTATACCGGACTGTTCTGATTGCAGCACCAGGCGCATGGCAGCTATCGGCGTTTTTATCTGATGTGCCCATACAGTATAATACTCAAGCATATCTATATAAGCCATATCCTTTTCATTTATAATCTCCATCCTGTCTTTATCAATAATTTTGATCAATTCCTGGTAATCCTTTTCAATCAGGTCTCTTGAAGCCGGGAACATAAAATCGGAAACAGTAATGCTTTTCCTTAATCTTGTAAGTATCATATGCTTCCTGTAATAGATTGAAAAATCAATAATGCTGGCTACCAAAATAAAAAAAACCGTAAGCAAAGCTGCATAAACCACAGCTTCCACAGGCAGGGAGTAAAGTGAAAAAACCGCCATGAATATGCCAAATGAAACCAGTATAACAAAAATATTTAAGGTATTACGTTTCAGATAACAGCCAAAAACCTTTATAATCCTCATCATGTCACTCTACCATATATCCGATACCTTTTTTTGTTGTAATGAAATTCTCAAGTCCCGCTTCCGAAAGTTTCTTTCGCAGACGGGTTATATTAACTGTCAGGGTATTGTCATCAATAAAATCATCACTTTCCCAAAGGCGCTGCATGATTTCCTCGCGGGAGACCACCCTTCCTACATTCTCCATAAGCAACTGCAGAATTTTATAGTCATTCTTTGTAAGCTCAATTTTTTGATTTTTATAGGTCAATGTTGCATCACTTAGATTTAAAATAACTCCTTTATGTTCAATAACATTTATCTGTCCCTGGAATGTGTAAGTTCGCCTGACAAGCGCTCCCACCTTTGCGGTTAAAACATTCAGATCAAAGGGCTTTGAAATAAAATCATCACCTCCCATATTCATTGCCATTACAATATTCATATTGTCACTTGCAGAAGATATAAAGATGATAGGTACTTTAGATATCTTGCGTATTTCATTGCACCAATAAAAGCCGTTAAAATAGGGGAGCATAATGTCAAGAAGTACAAGATGCGGATCGAATCGAATTACCTGTTCTGTTACATTTTTGAAATCAGTAACATACGCAACATCATAATTCCATTTGCAAAGATGTTCTTTTATTATTTTTGCAATGGTAATATCGTCTTCTATAATCATGATTTTATACACAGGTATCACCTTTACTTTTCCACGTCATAGCCCTGGTCTTCAATGGTTTCCGCGATGACATCAATATTAACCTTCTCAGGATCATACTCCACATAAACTTTCCTGCCCTTAAGGTCTACTCTGACGCTGTCAACTCCGTTTAACGCACCTAGGGCTTTCTTTATACTGTTTTCACAATGACTGCACGACATTCCGTGCACAGTAAAATTTGCAACTTCTTTTGCCATCCGATAACCTCCTTTACTACAACTTTTTTATCACAGGAATAGTTTTTTGTCCATGTTTTTATCTTTTATATGGATTAAATCTCTTTAAACTGAGGGAATTGGTAACAACCGATACAGAACTAAATGCCATAGCGCCCCCTGCAATCATTGGGTTCAGAAGTCCAAACGCTGCAAATGGTATACCAATGGTGTTATATATAAATGCCCAAAACAGATTCTGTTTTATCTTTTTCATTGTTTTCCTGGACAAACGAATTGCAGCAGGTATTGCTGTCAAATCACCCCTCATCAAGGTAATATCCGCGGCTTCTATCGCTACATCGGTCCCTGTACCGACAGCCATACCTATATCAGCCCTGGCAAGGGCCGGAGCGTCGTTGATTCCGTCCCCGACCATTGCCACGGTTTTGCCCTGTTTTTTAAGTTTCTCCACTTCTTCCGCCTTGTGCTCAGGAAGTACCTCTGCCAATACACTGGAAATGCCCACTTGCTTTGCAATGGCATTGGCAGTTCTTCTGTTATCACCCGTAATCATATAAACCTCAATGCCCATCTCCTGTAACTCTTTAATTGCTTCCCTGGAACTTTCCTTCAGTGTATCGGCAACAGCTATAATGGCTTCTACGGTGTTATCCATGGCCATAAGCATCGCCGTCTTTCCTTCATCCTCCAGCTCTGCTATAGCTTCTTCCGCCGTTTCGAGAAGTATCCCTTTTTCAGCCATCAGATTGCGTGTCCCAATATAAATCATCTTCTCACCGATTATCGCCATGACTCCCTTTCCGGGAATAGCTTCAAAGCGCTCCGGATCAGGTATTACGCCAAATTCCCTTTTGCCTTTTTCATAGATCGCCACGCCTAAAGGATGCTCTGAATTCTTCTCAGCTATCGCTGCCAAATTCAGTATTTCGTCTTCTTTCATATGACCCAAAGCTATTATGTCAGTTACCTCAGGCAAGCCTTTAGTGATTGTGCCTGTCTTGTCCAGAACAACAGTATTCAATTTGCAGGCTGTTTCCAGATATTCTCCGCCTTTAAAAAGAATTCCGTTTTCAGCTCCCTTGCCGGTGCCTACCATGATTGCAGTAGGTGTTGCAAGGCCAAGAGCGCACGGGCAGGCTATTACCAAAACCGATACTGCGCTGACAATACCTTCTGAAAGATTGCCCACTACCAAAAACCAAATAAATACCGTAATAACCGCAACAGCTACGACAACAGGTACAAAAACTCCTGATACCTTATCTGCGATTTTTTGTATGGGTGCTTTGGAACTCTGGGCATCCTCCACCATCCTGACTATTTGTGAAAGGACGGTATCTTTCCCCACCTTTGTGGCTTCAAACTTAAATGTCCCGAATTTGTTAATGGTTGCGCCAACAACAGTATCTCCCACCTTTTTTTCTACAGGCAGACTTTCCCCTGTCAGCATGGATTCGTCTATGGAAGAGCTTCCTTCGATTATCCTTCCGTCCACAGGCACTTTTTCGCCCGGCCTGACCACAATTATATCTCCTACTTTTACTTCCTCTATGGGAATGTCTTCCTCAGCTCCATCCCTTATAACCCTTGCAGTCTTTGCCTGTAAACCCAGCAACTTCTTGATGGCTTCTGATGTTTTACCCTTTGCTACCGCTTCCAGGTACTTGCCAAGCAAAACCAGCGTAATGATTACCGCTGCCGATTCAAAGTATAACTCCTTCATCATTCCCATCATCATATCATGGCTGGCAGGAGCAAAAAATGCATTGTATACACTGAAGAAATACGCCGCTGATGTGCCCATCGCTACCAAAACGTCCATATTTGCACTTTTTGCCCTAAGGGCATAAAAAGCGTTTTTATAGAATCTGAAACCAATGATAAACTGTATTGGTGTGGCTACAGCGATTTGAAAAAATTCATTATGCAGGAATGCCAGATCTATATTCACTAAAGTAAGCAGCATAGCCAAAATCAAGGGAGAACTCAATAAAGCTGAAATAATAAACTCCACCCTGAGGTACCTGATTTCCTTTTCCCTCTGTTCCTTTTCCCTGTCCCGGCCAATTTCTTCAGCTATCACGGCATTATATCCAAGCATCTCAACAGCATCGATTATGTCAGATATTTTTATCCTTGAATTGTCATACTCTATGGAAGCTTTCTCAGTCGCCAAATTAACTGCGGCTTTTTGCACGCCTTCAAGTTTGTTCAGCCTTTTTTCAATCCTTGCCGCACAAGCCGCACAGGACATGCCTGTTATTTTAAGCGTTTCTTTCTTCCCCATAACATTACCTCACTTTCTGCGTTATATTTAACGAGGTTATGGATACCCGCTGCTTCATCGAAACATGCCAATATAAGAAAAAATCCCTATAGCCGGCAATTTCCGCTGATGAATAATAATATACCCAAAATTACAGGTCCCTAAGCACTCTTATGAATACATAAAACAGGAACCGGTATAAAACGTTAATTTAAGGCATCATCCGTATTTTGGGCGGTAACAGCTTCGGAAGAAAAGAAACCGCTAGAAAATACAACATTACAGTTACTGCTGTTATTACAATTCCCCACAGGATTATCTCTTTCTTTGATGATTTCCACTGCTCTTTAATAAACAAGATGCGGTTATTATGCTCTACAAATTTTCTCAGCCATTTGCGCTTCCACCATGCCACAACAAACAATACTACCAGCACCACAGTAATAGCGGCAACGTAATTCAGGTTCTTATCTGCCAATCCATTGCCGGCAAGGCAAAGCATAACATACCCTGGCAGCCTTCCGGCCAACGAGATTAAAACAAGTGTACGGATTCTTATAGTAGTAAGTCCGGCAATAAAAGATATAATATCGTCAGGGAAAGCAGGCAAAAGAAAAATAAGGAAAAAGACCAGCACTCCTTTTTCCCTGGTAAGATGGTCAAATTTTTGAAGAGCTTTGGGATTGACAATACATTCAACAAATGGACGTCCAAGCTTCCGTGCCAGGACAAAAATAAGCGTAAAACCCATGGTTGCACCTATTGTTATATATACAATTCCCCAAAAAGGACCAAATAAATATCCTCCGGCAAGTCCAACCACCTGTCCCGGTATCGGCGCAATAAATATTTGTATAATCTGAAGAAGAATAAATACCAATGGTCCCCATGCGCCTGCATTAACAACCATTTCCCTGACCTTCTCCGGATTGCCGATTGCGGCAAGAAAAGGCCATGCAAAATACAGGATACATCCCAGCAATGCCAAAGCAATTAAGAAAATTACAATTTGCGAGGCTTTAAGCTTTCGCTTGCTGCAGCATGAATTCTGTTCCACTTAACAGCGCCTCCCGTTTTTTTCGCCTTCCTGTACGACTTTGTTTTTTTTCCACCTTCCGCTTATGTAATAGATAAACGCTATTGACGCCGAACCAAGCGCTGCGAGCGGCGCTGCCAGTCCCAATCCCCACATGCCTTTATCAAGAATCACACCAAACAGTATTGCCAGGGGTATGCGAAATCCAAGTGATGACATAATCCCACTGAAAGAAGAAACCATGGTATGGCCTGCACCTGTAATAAGGCCATTCAGGCAAAATACAACAGGTACAACCAGATAGTCCAGGGTAAAAGTCTGCATGTACTCCATACCGGAGGCAATCATACCCGGATCGTCATCAAACATGGATAAAATCTGTTCCGGAAATATTCGTGAAACAACAAACACCAAAGCTGTTATAGAATAAGATAAAATTAGTCCTGCATGCAAGGTCTTTTTTGCCCGGTCAATCATACCTGCTCCCATATTCTGGGCTACCATTGCGGAAACAGAGGAACCTACCGCTATAGCAGGCAATATGGCAAATCCGTTATACCTGCCCACAACACCGACAGCTGCTGACTCATTTACTCCCATGCCGTTTGCAATAGCAGTAAGAACAAGAAACGACAAATTAACAATAACATTTTGTACCGAAACCGGAATGCCCAGTTTCATAAGCAAAAAAAACCGTTCTTTATATATCCTGAAAGAACTAAACTTAAAATCAAAATCAAAATTGATCCGTTTAAGATAGACTATGCATGCAATCATACTTATAGCCTGGGAAACTATGGTCGCAAGCGCCGCACCCATTGCTTCCATGCCAAATGATCCCACGAACAAAAGATCAAGAAAAACATTAATCCCGCAAGCAATAGAAACAAAAACCAGTGGCCTCTTGCTGTCGCCAAGACCGCGCAAAATAGCCGCAAACGCATTGTATCCGAAAATAAATATCGTCCCCAGCAAAGTAACATTAAGATAATCCCGAGCCTGTTTATAAGATTCTTCCGGTGTCTGCATCAATTGGAGAATCTTATCTGACAGGAGCATCATCACCACAGTAATGACAGCTGCAGCAATAAGGAGGGAAGTAATCAGGGTCCTGATAGACTCATTCATGCTTTTTCTGTCTCCTGAACCCAGATATTGCGCTATAGCGACCGTTCCGCCTACACACAAGCCAATAACAATATTAGTGATAAGCAGAGTGACCTGTCCGCCAATATTAACTCCGGATATTCCGGCAGGACCGCAATAATTACCTACAATCAACATATCTACTGCGTTGTAAAGCGATTGTATAAAATTTGAAAGCATGAAAGGCAATGCAAACAGGATCAATTGTTTTGTAACACTGCCTTCTGTAAGGTTTTTTTCAATAGATGTTTTTTTCATATTTTGCCCCTTTTCCTGCTAACTTATATATCAAATATACTACTTAATTAAAACAAACTTTGGAAACTATTACAATACCTTACCGGCATAATTTATAGTATCTTTTCGTGCCTTTAATCCATTATTTTTATATATACTTTTCTGTTTCTTGGGCCGTCAAACTCGCAAAAATATACTCCCTGCCAGGTTCCAAGCTTAAGTTTTCCGTTTTCAATAATAATACTGCATGAAGAGCCCATCAAAGAAGCCTTTATATGGGCATGGGAATTCCCTTCAATATGCATATAGTTGCCTTTTACCGGAAATGCCTTGTTAAGTCCTGATAAAATATCCTCTACAACATCAGGGTCTGCGTTTTCATTTATAGTCACCCCGGCAGTGGTATGAGGAACGAAAACTATTGCCAATCCGTCCTTTACTCCGCTTTCGCTTACGGCTTTGCTGACAAGGCCCGTTATATTTACAAATTCCTGGGGTTTTGTTGTTTTCACCGTGTATTCCATTCAATCACCTCTTTGCAGGATTGAAAACCGTTCACTTCGTTACTGATATTATTATACTTTATTGTTGCCAAAATTCAACATTTCGGAATAAGCGGCTTATATCAAGCTTAAAGCTCCCATTCCAACAATACAAATATTTTTGATATTCATTGCTTCTCTCTTTCCCTTTCATTTACTTTGTCAACATTATACCTTATTGTTCCCAAAATTCAACAACTATTGCTAATGGTTTGCCATCAAATGCATTACTTTTTTATTCCGCTATTGATTATTGAATAGTAGTGTGGTAAAATATAGTTGATTCTACTATTTAATAATTAGTACTGGAGGCAAGATGAATGAAACAGCATGAATTTCTTCGTGAACTTAAAGAAAATCTGGAATCCCGGATACCGCCCGAAGAATTGGAGGATATATTATCGGATTATGAAAGTTTCTTTGAATCAGGCAGGGAAGAAGGAAAAAGTGATGATGAAATATCTGAAGAGCTTGGTTCTCCTGCATTTTTGGCAAAATCACTACTGGAAGAACATACCGGAAAGGAAACAATGCAACAGCGCAAACATATATGCAGTCCAGGACGCCGTTTATTTGCCTACGTTATAGATGAGGTTATTTCGGTATTGCCTGTATTAATAATTGCGTTTACCATAACCAGAAATTTGGCACTTCCAAATATGATGTTTTTAATTTATCCAAGTCCATTACCCGGAGCTTCAATATATTTGAGTTATTCTGCTTATACAAGTTTAACGGAAAGATCGAGTTCCGGCGTAATAAGGACATATGTAGCAACTAAAAACGGCAGCACAAAAACTATCAGCGAAACCAATTCAACGAATAGCGCCAGGCCAAAGCTGTTAGGATCTCTTATTGCATATTTTGGTCTTGCATTTTATCTTTTTTATTCACTGGCATGTGCATTGCTTTTTAAAGGACAGACTATAGGCAAAAAAATTATGCGCATAAGAATCCGGAAATCGAATGCAGATCCTGCAACAGGAAGCACTATCTTCTACCGGGAATTTTTAGGGAAAATCCTTCTAAATTCCATTCCAATAATTCCTATTATCTCTATATTTACAATATTATTTACACGGGAGCACAAAGCGCTTCATGATATGCTGGCCGATACCATAATTGTGGAAGCATAGGAGGCAATACATGGATACCCAAATGAAAAAAGGAGTATTGGAAATGTGTATCCTTTACAAGCTTAAGGACAAAGAGCTTTACGGCTACGAACTTATGAAGTCTATAAAACATTTTTTTCCTGATGTTTATGAGGGGTCAATATATACAATTCTTCGCAGGTTAAACAGCTTAGGCTATACTCAAATTACAAAAAAGAAATCTCTAAACGGTCCTCCAAGGAAATATTACAGTATTACTCAGACCGGTTTAAATTATCTAGAGCAAATGTTGGCAGAATGGAAAACTATTGTGAAAAATGTTGCCGAGCTGGGAATCAACATATGAAAGTTTTTAGATAAAACTTCAAGGACTCATCCATATTGTTAACAGCTAATGTACACCAGCAAAATTTCATGTGAACACTCCCTTATTTTGCAATATTCTTTAACAGTATTATACTTTTTTATTATTTCTATAGCAAGACGGGGCGGGCTTATGTACTTCTGCGCCAGGACACAAACCTGCCCCCTGTCTTGACAGATTTAGGTTAATTTCATCAACATATCACCTTATATAACGGTTCAAGAAATCGGCAAACTCATCTGTAACCTTATACCTTGAAATAAATCCAATATTCGGATAGTATACGGTTTCATAATAAACTTCAAAACGGTTGTATATCTTTATAGTTACAGGGTTGCCCAACGCGTTCCCAACCGAACCTACTGAGCCGGCAGAGCTTGCTGATTCAACGCTTGGTGCTTGTTCTCCTGTGTCATAGATAACGCCTGAACCTCTGTCTGAAACAGGATTATCCCTGGCATCAGCTTTCGATAATACAAGATCTTCTGCATAGCCGGTTTCATCTGTCTTTACTTGGTTCCGGGGCAAGTCAGGGTTCTGAGGCGAGTCAGGCGGCACAAGGTCGGGTTCAATCCCAATCTCACCTTTTGCTTCAGGAACACGGCCTATATTTCCGCTATCTGAAGGTCTGAAATTAAACAGGCGGTCAAAATACTCTTTGCT
>DULF01000005.1 GCA_012840535.1 Clostridiaceae bacterium | reverse complement strand
TACTGTTGCAAGCAATAAGGTGGAGGTTTATTACGACAGCGACAATGACGAAGAATGTGAGCAGCTTATCGCAACCTATGACGATATAGCGGAGTTTCCTGAATTCACGCCGGCAAAGCTTGGCAATTACAAGTTTGTCAATATAGTGAGAGAGGAATTCGGGGAAGAAACCCTGGAAGAATTTATTACGGAAGATGATAAAAAAGTAAAGGTTGTTGAGCGGGAATTCTTTGTGGACAACCTTGTGCCAATGACCGGCCTCTACGTAGACATACCCATTGTAAGACCGGAAATTGATGTATATTTCATGTTGGACAAGGACCTGGAGAGGGAAAAAGTTAACTGGGTATTGGACAATAGAATAAATATTGACAATACGCTCAGGTATAACAATATACTTCCGAAAGTTGAAACATGGGATATGCATACATATACTTACTCGCAATATGCAAACACTTCGAGAAACACAGGTACTTCTTATCCTTCAGGCTCGATTTATTATTCCAGCAACGGTTATTCCGGTTACCTTTCCCTTTATAGCGTAAGTGATAACGGCTCATACCAGGATTTAGGACATTATGAAACAAAGACGGAAAGCAAAACTGTGACCAAAAGCGCCAGCCAGTCGGGTACATTTTGCCCCAGATGCGGCAGTGTTCCTCCGACATATGGCAGCACATACTATTATTCTGATTCTGAGGGGTATAGTGGTACTTTATCTCAAGTATATTATAATTATAGTTCCAAGGCTACTTCTAGTTTTTGTAATGTTCATCAACATACAAACATTGAGGAATTCAGAAGGGACTGGACATGGAGTGGAACAGTCACACGTACAGTACAGATATGGATTCCTAATTGGGTATGGGTGCCTAATTACACCGGATTTTACAGCGGCACTATTTATAAATATGTAAGACAACCATATACAAATCCTTTCAGAAGCCTTTCATATAAATACGTCATTTATATAAGCAACGGCGATATATCTGAGCTTCCGGATTTACAGATGGTTATGTCAAAATCTGACGCAAAGCTTGTTTTAATAGGCCAGGAGAGTATTAAGGACCAGATTGGCTATAACCACTTTATACTCAATGACGGAAGCAAAACTATAGAAGAACTCATTAATGAGGCTCTGAGTTATATTATAGAAAACAATCAATCAATAGAAAAAATATTTGTGCTCAAAGGAGAAACATTTACAATACAGACTTCTGATTATGATGAAGAAAATGACCCTCTTATAGAAAAGAAAGTACAGTATGTCCAGGACGTTGACTATTTCGACAATCCAACCGGGAAAGAGGATATTGCGGCGGAAAGTTATTCGGATACTGATAATTGGGTTGACACCATAGTAAACAAGTTTGATAATGTGGGTAAATTCAGCATATACAGGAGGGTAAAGGATTTACCTTCAACTGACCCTCGTTTTGCAGCCTTCTCAAAATATTCGGGAGTGCATGAACTTCAAATATACGTACACAGGAAGCCTATTGCCATTGTGGACCTGGACTGGGATTTTGACAGTACAAAGAACGTTTATCTGACAAGATGGGTTTGCCGGTCCTATGACCTTGATCATCAGTACAGCAGGGAGGACAAAGGTATAGTTGACAGAAAAATCATGTTCCGTAAAAACGGTGGAGAATGGCTTTACTACATACCGGAAGAGTTGACTCCCGGGACTTATGAATTATACTACTACGTAAGGGATCCTGAAGGAGTATGGTCTGATCCTTTTGTTATGAACTTCACCCTTCAGCCCTCGCCGCCAGTACAGTTTAACGCAAAGCTGAGGACGCTTGATCCGGATTTTAGCCTTTTGTCGATACCTGCTTCTGAATACATGGAAGCCTATGATATATGGACAAGATACCCTTATGATGTAAAGCTGGAAATGGCCTTGTACAATGGTGCAACAATGGTAAGCCCGGTTAAGGCGGTTAATTATAGCGAATCAACAGGAAAGAAAACAGGAAATGATATTGAATGGAACAATGTACCGTATGAAATACCGGAAACCCTTAGCGATAGAATGTATAACTTTAAAATATCCGCCGTTGATGTAAACAATCCAAACAAGAGGCAGGAGAAGAACTTTACAGTTGTTGTAGATACGCCGGTTAATCTTGTACCAGATATGCCGCAGGCTGTTATTACGGAATCGCCGGTTGATATATATGCTTCAACTTCAAAATATGCAAACAATGTTCAGGTTACTTTATTTAAAGGCACAGCATATCAGACAATATTAATGATGAATACTGTTTCTGCCGGCAAGGTGAAGAACTGGAAAGTTACCTATAATGTGCATGCCAATATACCGGATGGAATATATACTGCTTCTTTTACAGCCGGAACTCCAAACGGAAATTCCGAAACGGTAAATGTTGATTATGAAGTACAGGGGCTTAAAATAACAAATGTGACAATAGAGGGGTACTGGAATCACTGGAGAGGACAAGTAAATATGTTCGGAAAATTAATGAGTGTTGAGCCTCACAGGTTTTTAAGCCTGGAAAGAGTTAAGATTAACATTTATACTACAGGATATGCTGACAAAGTCGAGATTCGGTTTAGTCCTGAGCTTGAGGCAATGCAGTTTGTAGATAAATACGGCAACCTGTATGATTATAAGGAAGATTTTGGACTGGATTATGTGCATTTTCCTGTTATAATAACAATTGACAGTTCAAAAAAGGACAACCACGTTTATTGGGAATATTCGCTTCCGCTGGCAAACAGCACAAAGTCCTGGGAGGATGAGAGGTTAAGGGAGCCGTATATTATGGAGGTAACCGCATGGAATGGATCAAAGTCTGTCAGGTACACTATTACTGACATCGAAATTACTGGAAACATATATGATTTGACATACATTCAGCCAATAAATTAATACTTGTCAGGAGGACGGAATTGCTGGCCAACTTGCATTCCGTCCCCCTGACGCTCCCCCTGGCATACAAATAATAAAACATCAAACAGCTAGTTGAAATATTTTTGAAAGGGTGAATTTTATTTACTATGAAAGCATATGTTTCAGCCTTAAATATAAGGGGAACAAAAATCGAAGGTGAAAATCCGCTGCCAATGTTCCGTGACAGGGAAAAGGATAAAGTGCCGAAACTGGTAAATCCTTTGGAATGGCCGGATGATATGATGATAAATTTCGGCCGTGATAACGGTTTTAAGGTACTGCCATATAAAATGCAGGACCGTTATAGCCGTGTATTAAAGAGTAACCAGTATAAAACCGTGGTATTGGAAAACGAGTATTTACGTGCTGAGTTTCTCCTGGATTTTGGTGGGAAGCTTTATTCACTCACGGAAAAATCCACAGGCCGTGAACTCTTATTCAAAAACCCCGTGATACAGATAGGCAATATTGCTGTCAGGAATGCATGGACTTCAGGAGGTATCGAATGGAACATCGGCATTATCGGGCACACATTCTTTACTTGTTCTACTGTATATGCTGCATTGCTTAAAGACGATAATAACAATCAGTTTGTCCGCATATATGAATATGAACGTTTAAGACAGTTGTGGTGGCAACTTGATTTTCATCTTCCGAAAGGTTCAAGGACTCTTTATGCCCATGGAAGGATAGTAAATGATAAGAACTGCTCAGTTCCGATGTATTGGTGGACTAATATGGCGGTTGAACAGACTAGGGGTTTACGTGTATTTTCCTCCTCGGATGAAATTATTTATATAGTGCCGACCTTCGAGAAATATAACAGGGATCCCCTTGAAGGCAAGCCAAGTCCGTATAAATTTGGTTACTGCAAGATAGATGAAGCTTGTCAGCGACTGGGATTTGATATTACTTATCCTGAACTGTATAAATGGTCCGGGGATTATTTCTACCTGGGTCAGCCGGATGACAAAGCGCCTTGGATTGCTGCTGTATATCCTGACGGTTTCGTGTTTTTCAACCGTTCAACCGACAGGTTGAAGTATCGGAAGATGTTTTGTTGGGGTACTCATAATGGCGGCAAAAAGTGGTGTGAGTATTTGTCTGAGAAGGGTGCTGGTTATTATGCGGAGATACAGTCAGGTATGGCAATGACCCAGAACCACAACCTGGATATGCCTGCAAACACTACATGGGAATGGACAGAATGCTTTTCGTGCGGCATACTCTCTGGCAAAAACGCTTCATATGTACCAAATATTAATGAAGCCAAGAAGGATGTATGCAATCTTATAGAAATCAGTATTCCGGAAAATGAATTATACATGCTAGATGAGAAATTTTCGGCTCTTGCAGATCTTATGCCGGTTGACCTGATTTCCATTGGTTCAGGGTTTGGCGCCCTTGAACGTAAAAGACGTGAATACCATGGACCGCCAGTTCCAAAGGGTTTAATTTTCCCTGATAGCTCTATAGGCGCTGAAGAGCTTCCCTGGCTTACACTTCTTGAAAAAGGGGTATATCCTGAATTTGATGCTGACGTGATACCGCCTTCATGGATGACGGATGATCCTAACTGGTTTGAGATGCTCAAAAAATACATTGAAAGCGGCAAGGATGTTAATCACTCCGCACTTACCCAATACGGCGTAATGCTTTATGAGAAGGGTGAATATGATCTTGCCGTTGAAATGTGGAAGAAATCGGCTTTATTAGTACCAAATGCTCTTGCATACCGCAATATAGCATATGCGCTAAGTGCTGAAAACAGATTTGATGAGGCTGAAGAGTATATGAGGAAAGCTATTGATTGCGGAGCTTTGAAGATGGATCATGCTTTTGCGGAGGAATATATAAGAATACTCATCCTGAACAAGAAATTTGATAGCGCATGGGAATTCTATAATTCTTTACCTGAAAATATTATAACAGATAAAATACTTATGTTGGCTGGACATGCAGCTCTTGAGACTGGAAATGAAGACTGGGTGTTGCCTTTGTTTAAAAGAGAATTACAGAATATACGGGAAGGCGACACTGATATATCGGACATGTGGTTTAAGTATCATGCCATCAAGGAAGCTAAAAAACGAGGGGTCGCTATGAGCAAGGAACTATTGTCCGAGATAGAGAAAACAGTAGAAGTTCCTGCCTATATAGATTACAGGATTGTGCCATAAATTACAGGATTATGCCAAAAACATACAGACAGTCCGACAGGAGCATTGCACACATATGTGTCAATGCTCCTGTCTCCTTGGTATATACTGTATAAACTCTTCAGGCGCCTTGTCGGATAAGCCAAATCTGTAAAGCAGAGCTAATGCAATCCTTTCTGAAGCTTTCCCGTCACCATACGGGTTGACCGATTTCGCCATACGGTTATACTCACTCGAATCTTCAAGGAGTTGGGAGGCAAGAGTAAAGATTTGTTCCTCATCAGTACCCGCAAGTTTGACAGTCCCTGCTTCAACGGCTTCAGGCCTTTCGGTTTCGTTTCTGAGGACCAGGACCGGCTTGCCGAGGGATGGAGCTTCTTCCTGAAGACCGCCTGAATCGGTCATAACTAAATATGACCTTGCAATAAGGTTATGCATGTCCTGTACATCAAGGGGGGCAATCAACTTTACCCTGTTGTGGCTGCTAAGTATATCCCTTGCAACTTCCTGAACAGCAGGGTTAAGGTGTACGGAATAAACTATTTTTACATCGTCATATTTGTCAGCTATGCGCCTTATCGCTCTGCAAATGTTTCTCAAAGGTTCACCAAGGTTCTCCCTTCGGTGTGCGGTAACCGTGATGACCCTGTTTTTTGAAAAATCAATATTGCGAAGGTCTTTCATCTGAAAGTCATAATCAGCTCTTACAGTGGTCTTCAGCGCATCTATTACCGTATTTCCCGTTATGTATATTTTGTCTTCGGCTATGCCCTCCCGCAAAAGGTTGTTTTTATTGGTCAGGGTTGGCGCAAAGTGCAAGTCGCTTATTGCCCCTGCCAATCTCCTGTTCATTTCTTCAGGATAGGGGAAGTACTTGTCATGTGTCCTAAGTCCTGCCTCTACATGTCCTACGCTGATTTTTTTATAGAATGCGGCAAGACTTGCTGCAAAACAGGTTGTAGTGTCCCCGTGAACAAGGACAATATCAGGCTTTGTATCTTCAAGCACACTGCTTACGCCTTCAAGGGCTTTAATTGTTATGTATTCAAGTGATTGCCTGTTTTGCATTATATTTAAATCATAATCAGGCACGATACCAAAAATATCCAGAACCTGGTCGAGCATCTGCCTGTGCTGTGCCGTAACACATACAATTGTTTTAATTTGGACGTGCTTTTTTAACTCGCTGACAAGCGGAGCCATTTTTATTGCGTCCGGCCTGGTACCGAATATAACCATTACTTTTAAACTATTCACTTTTTCTATCTCCTTAAAATCGCTTTTGTTAAAAGTCATATTTTGCTTTCAGCTTCACCGTCAATTTTTTTCTCCAGTACTTCAGTCGAGCTTTTAGTGTTTGAAAGAACTCCGGGATTGTTAGTATTTCTTATTTCGCTCATGTACTTGGCGCCACCTATCAAAAGCACAGAGACTGCTACAAGAAGTATAATTGCGCTGATAATTCCTGTATCGGCAAGAACAATTGCGCATAACCCCAGGACTGTGCTTGCCATATACATTACGGCAACGG
Organism: Clostridiaceae bacterium; assembly: GCA_012840535.1. Classification (GTDB taxonomy): domain Bacteria; phylum Bacillota; class Clostridia; order Acetivibrionales; family DUMB01; genus DULF01. The sequence continues at coordinate 7,778 of DULF01000005.1, read as the reverse complement.
ACTGCTTTTGGCTTAAGCCCATATCAATAAGCCTGTGGTGCAGGTGCCCTCTGTCAGCCTGCATTATAGGCTTGCCGTTTATAAGCCTGCGCAGGATTGCAAAAACTGTGTCGAATAGGGGAAGGCCAAGTACAAGCACAGGTATTGCAATGGATATTGTGGCATATGATTTAAGCGTTCCCTGGATTGAAACTACTCCCAGCGTGAATCCAAGAAAAGCTGATCCTGTTTCAGCCATGAATATTTTTGCGGGATTGAAATTGTACGGAAGGAATCCGAGGGCCGAACCTGAAAGGGATGCGGTTAATACTGCGGTATATATGGCGGTGTAAGCATCCACATCGGTTCTTAAAATTGATATTATAAACAAAGAAAGGGAGGATATGGATGACACACCGGCAGCAAGGCCATCCAGCCCGTCAATGAGGTTTATAGCGTTTGTGATGCCGACAATCCATAGTATGGTCAGAGGATATGATACATAAACGCTCAATTCGGAAAAACCTGACGCTGAAAAGGGGTTCGTTATCCGCTCTATCCTGGTGCCGGAGATGATAACAAAAGCAATAGCAGCCAAAAGCTGAAACAACAGCTTTATTCTTGCCCTTATCTGCTTAATGTCATCAAGCAAACCCATCACGACAATTATTAAAATGCCTGCAAGAAGCCCCAGCAAATCACGGTTGAAAGCAAACACGCCAGGTATTCTTACAACGGCAAACAACACTGAAATCAGAAAACCTGATATTATTGCCAAACCGCCTAACCTTCCAATAGGTTTGTTATGCATTCTTCTGTCATCTTTAGGTACATCTATTGCCCCAACTTTAAAGGCCAGTTTTTTTACAAAGGGGGTGGCAAGAAACGCCACTAAAAATGCCAGTACAAAGGATACTAAATATTCTGTATACAAATTATACACCTTCTTAAATTAGCTATGCTGCATTAAAAGTGTTTCCGATAATTGTATACAGCATACTATAAAAGCTAAAATTTTACCACCCTTACTCCGGCCTCTTTGAGAATATCCATTGCAAGATCATCAGGATAATCGCCCTTAAAAACAATTTTTTTAATGCCTGCGTTGACGGCCATTTTTGCGCACATCACACAGGGTTGATGAGTTACGTATAAAGTGCCGCCGTTAACGCTTGTTCCTGAATAGGCAGCCTGCACTATTGCGTTTTGCTCGGCATGGATTCCTCTGCACAACTCATGCCTTTGACCGGAGGGAATTTGCAGTTTTTCCCTCAGGCATCCTATTTCCGTACAGTGTTTGCAATTTGACGGAGCCCCGTTATATCCGGTGGCAAGAATGCGCTTATCCTTTACAATTAGGGCGCCGACCTGACGCCGGACACATGTCGAGCGGGTCTTAATCAACTCAACTATTTCCATAAAATATTCATCCCACGAAGGCCTCATACATTTACCCCCTAACTGCCTGGACTAAGCCCAGCACGGCTATTTTGTGCCAAAAAGCCTGTCTCCGGCGTCGCCAAGTCCCGGAACTATATATGCATGGTCGTTAAGCGTTTCATCCACAGCCGCACAGTATATTTCAACGTCAGGATGGTCCTTGTTTATTCTCTCGATACCGGGTTTTGCAGCAATGAGGCACATTAACTTAATACTTTTAACTCCTCTTTCTTTAATAAACTTAATTGCTGCGGAAGCAGAGCCGCCGGTAGCGAGCATAGGGTCTAAAACGACAATTTCCCTTTCATGAGCGTCAACAGGTAGTTTACAGTAGTATTCGACAGGTTCCAGTGTTTCCGGATCCCTGTATAAACCTATATGGCCAACCTTTGCCATAGGAAGGAGGCTCAGCATTCCGTCCACCATACCCAAACCTGCCCGCAATATAGGCACTATACCAAGTTTTTTTCCGGATATTACTTTTGTCTTAGCGATTCCGACCGGCGTTTCAATTTCTACCTCCTTAAGAGGCATGTTCCTGGTTACTTCATAACCCATGAGCATTGAAATTTCGGATACCAGTTCGCGAAATTCTTTAGTATTGGTATTTTTATCCCTTAAAAGCGAGATTTTGTGTTGTATAAGCGGATGGTCAAATACAAAAACATTATTATTCATACCAAGCTCCTCACTTACTTTAAAAATTTTTCTTCTATTTGTGAAATCTTGTCCACTCTTGTCTTATGCCTACCACCGACAAATTCTGAATTAAGCCATGTTTCAACAATATCCAGCGCGAGGCCCGGCCCTACCACTCTGGCACCGAGAGCAAGCACGTTTGCGTCATTATGCTCCCTGCTCATTTTAGCCATGAAGCTGTCTGTGCAAAGGGCAGCCCTTATACCGGGAACTTTGTTTGCAGATATGGAAATGCCAATACCTGTACCACAAACAATTATGCCTTTCTCACATTCACCGCTTCTGACAGCCTCCGCTACAGCGAGGCCGAAATCAGGATAGTCAACTGAACAACCGCCGCTGCTTGTCCCAAAATCCTTGACTTCGTAGCCTTTTTCCTGCAAATATTTTTTAATTTCTTCCTTTAGATCATATCCTGCATGGTCGCTTCCAATTGCTATCATTTTATCATCCTCCAGATAAATATTCTATAATATTGGGTAATGTATGTCAAAAAAAGTTTACCTGTTTATCCTTTTTAATTTTTCTATTAGCAGGTCTATCAGACGCTTTAATTCTTCTGCGCATTCCTTATAAATACTGATTGGAGCTCCGTATGGATCAACCACGTCATATGAAGTTTCTTTACCGTCCTTATTCTCATCCGCTACATACTCCTTTAGTGTGAATACTTTGGAAGCAGCATGCGGAAAAGCTGAAACGATTATATCTTTATGACTGCGGGTCATTGTGAGTATGATATCCGAGTTTTCCACTTCTTCCTTAGTCAGGCTCCGTGCCCGGTGTGAGCTTATATCAATCCCCCAGATGCTTTTCAAAGCCTCAATTGAATTGGGACTTGCCGGATCGCCGTCTAAAGCCGCAATTCCTGCGGAAGCAGCATCGTATTGTCTTTTAAGTTCTTCAACGGAAGCAAGGGCATGCCTGAAAAGTCCTTCTGCCATGGAACTTCTGCAAGTATTTCCGGTGCATACAAAAAGTATCTTTTTCATTGAAAACACCCCTTTTACACCTCAATAATATTATATCCTGCCGCTTTATTGAGCCTGTTCATGATGGCAAGGCCTATACCCGAATTTTCAACGGATTCGGCAAGTATGACATCTACGCCTCTTTTGTCAAATTCCCTGAGAGCCTTGAACAAATTTGACGCAATTGTCTCAAGATGCTCTCTGTCTCCTGCGGATATTATTTCTGCGTCACGGTATAAAGCTTTCGTTTGTTCCGTGGCGAGAATGCCTACTTTTAAACCATTTAACCGCAGCTCTTCAGCCATTTTGTTTATTCTGCCTGCTACCTTCTCAGACTTCCCCTTAATGATTATAACCTCTGCTTTGGGAGAATAGTGTTTGTATTTCATACCGGGTGATTTTGGGGTTGCGTTCATAAAATCCTTCGAAAACAGGGCAGGGTCTGTGTCAACTGAGCCCAATACTTCTTTCAGCTGCTCATATGTTACACCGCCAGGCCTTAAAATTACCGGCGGCTCTGTAGTTATATCAAGGACTGTTGACTCCAAACCGACGCCACAGCTGCCTGCGTCAATTATTACATCCACTTTTCCGTAAAGATCGTCTATTACATGCTTTGCATTTGTTGGACTGGGTTTTCCTGAAGTATTTGCGCTTGGCGCCGCCACCGGAAGTCCTGAGCGCTCAATAAGCGCCAGCGCAACAGGGTGAGAAGGCATCCTTATTGCCACTGTACTGAGTCCCGCAGTTATCACATGTGGAATTATACGGGACTTTTCCATAATCAATGTAAGAGGACCGGGCCAAAATTTATCCATGAGCCGGAAAGCAGACGAGGGTATCCTGCTGACCAGCCTCTCCACGTCATTTTTGTTTGAAATATGCACGATAAGCGGATTGTCCGATGGACGGCCTTTGGCTGTAAATATTTTTTTTACCGCGTTTTCATTGGTCGCATCTGCGCCAAGGCCATACACGGTTTCAGTGGGGAAAGCCACAAGACCTCCGGATTTAAGCACATTTGCGGCATAATCAATTTTCTCTGTATAAATATTATCCGGATTAAGTTTAATTATTTCTGTCTTCATTTAATTTTCCATCTCTTTTCGTAAGCTATTTTGATTTCTGTTCCGTAGATTACCTCTTATCCTAATATTGACACTATTATACCACAAATTATGCCCATTATATTTGCAATTGATGACAATCTGCCAAGGTAAAGCCTCTTTGATTCGGGCACAAGTTCCCCGTATACTACGTACAGCATTGCACCTCCTGCAAAACCGAGGCAGAAAGAAATGAACTCCTGAGATATACTGCCAAGGGCTGCGCCGAGCAGAGCTCCAAGACCCATGGGAAGGCCTGACAGGACAGTATATATGAAGGCTTTCAGTTTTGAAAATCCTCCTGCTCTCATTGGGACTGCTATTGATATTCCCTCAGGTATATCGTGTATTACAATTACTGCCGTTATCGTCAAGCCGAGGGTCGTTGAGACCTCAAAACCTGAACCAACGGCAAAACCTTCAGGGAAGTTATGAAGCGCGATGCCAATTGACGTTAATATACCAGCCTTTAAAAGGCCGGTATTTCCATGGCTTTTTTTCAGCATTTGAGAATCCTTGATAAAGTTTTCCAGAATAATTACTGAAAGAATACCGCAAAAAATTCCAAAGAACGTGGTTACCGTTCCCCCAAGGCTGAATGCTTCAGGGATAAGCTCAAAACATACAACCGCCGTCATCAGGCCGGCGGAGAACTCCATTATGCTGCTCAAAAACCGGTTGTTCACTTTGTTTATAAAAAAGGCTATCAGCCCGCCAATTCCTGTTCCGGCCATGCCTGAGACAAGTCCTATAAAAGTTGCCCGTAAAAGATATCCCATAATCCACCTCTCCGGTTAGTTTGTCTCTATAAATTGTATTCGCCGGAGATGGTGGATATTATAAAATATTAACCTTCATTGTCCATAACGCCGCTTCCCAGCTTTTCCGCTTGGTCAGCCGTAATCAGGGCATCAATTATTTCATCGATTTCACCGTTCATTATTTCTTCAATTTTGTACAGCGTGAGCCCGATTCTATGATCTGTAACCCTTCTTTGCGGGAAATTATAGGTCCTTATTCTTTCACTTCTGTCACCGGTGCCAACCTGGCTTTTTCTGGCCTGGGCGACTTCGGACTCCTGCTGTTTTTGTGCCATTTCATAAAGCTTCGACCTTAAAATTTTCATTGCTTTTTCCTTGTTTTTGTGTTGAGAACGCTCATCCTGGCACGTAACTACAATACCCGTAGGCTTGTGGGTTATTCTTATCGCAGAATCGGTTTTGTTGACGTGCTGTCCTCCTGCGCCTGAAGCACGGAATGTATCAATTTCCAGGTCTGCGGGATTTATTTCAACTTCAACGTCTTCTACTTCAGGCAAAACTGCCACAGTGACCGTTGAGGTATGAATTCTTCCGCTCGACTCTGTTTCAGGGACCCTCTGCACTCTATGGACGCCGCTTTCAAACTTTAACCTGCTGTAAGCGCCTTTCCCTTCAATTAAAAACACAACTTCCTTGAATCCGCCTATCTCTGTAGGGTTGGAATCAAGCAGCTCCATTTTCCAGTGTTTTTTTTCCGCGTACATCGAATACATCCTGAAAAGATCACTGGCAAAAAGGGCAGCTTCTTCGCCTCCGGCGCCGCCCCGTATTTCAACGATAACGTTCTTTTCGTCATTTGGATCCTTTGGCAGGAGCAGTATTTTCAATTCCTTTTCGATATTTTCGAGTTTTGCCTTTGATTCTTCAAGCTCTGCTTCGACCATTTCGCGAAAATCCCTGTCCAGTTTTTCATTAAGCATTTCTTTTGCATCTGAAATGTCCTTGAGGACTTTTTTATACTCACGGTATTTATTAACGATTTCCTCTAACTCCGAATATTCCTTCGTCAACTTCCTGTATTCATTCTGGTCAGATATGATATTAGGATCGCTGAGCTTTTGACTGATTTCCTCATATCTGTTTTCAGCTACTTCCAACCTGTCAAACATTTTGCACCTCATTTACCAATAATCTTGTGGATTTACGACGTACTATTATAACACATCTTTCTTCTTTAATCCACATGATGGTAAATTATTGCATTTGGAGCATCCTTCCTATCTGTATTACTTCACAATTTCTATATACCCATTTACTGTTTCGGCAACTATGTTAACTTTCTCAGGGAAGTTGTTGTAACCGTTGCTTTCGGCTTCTATAAAATTACCGCCGGCGCCATGTTTGCTAACGTTGTAATATATGAGTTCGGGAATGAGAAGGTTTACCTTGCCGTTTGTAGTTTCAGCCTTAACCTTGTACCCTTTATTGTCCATGTCGTTCATGTTTACCTTAATATCGCCGTTGCTTGTCTTAAGGAACATATTGATTTGACAGGAGTTTTCGTAGCAAAGAGCATTTTCAACGTTTATTTTACCATTCACTGTAAAAGCTTTAATGTTTTCGGCTTTTATATTCTTTATATCAATAACAGAGTTGTTTGTATTAATTTCGATATCTTTTCCGATAACATAACCAATTTGAATTTTGGCATTCCTTGTATTCACCGATATTTTCCCGCTGTTGACCCCCATCAGGTCTATCGGGGCATTCTTCGTTGTACATTCAAATACCTGGCTTTTTGTGTCTTCAACATATATTTTGCCGTTTGTTGTTTCAAATCTGACGCTGTTGAACTTGACAGCCGGGAGGAACACTTCGTGGGAGACGCTGATATTGGAAACTTTATTAAGTTTTAGAGAAACATTGCCGTCACTGTTGTTAAAGACTATAAAATCATCAGGGTTGTTTTGGGGACTTCTCGTCCTTGTCTTTATGACTATTTTATTTTCCAGGTGCTTTTTAACAAGTATGTTCCCGTTGGTTCCTTCGATGCTTATGTCCTTGCCTTCAACAGCTTCTGCTTCAAAAGTTTTGTCCACAACTTTGTAACTTCCGAATATATTGAACGCGTTTGTTTCTACAAAGCTTCCCACAAAATCAATTACTTTATCAACTATTCCAAAAGTGGTTGAAGCCACGCTTTTGCCTAACTTTTCGGCTTTAGCGCTGAATTCGTCAACCATCTTGTCGAAGTCCTTTTGGCTGTAATTCTTTTTAAATTCATTTCTCCATTCGTTAATTCTATCTCTCAGCTTTGATATTTCATCGTAAAAGTTTGGTTGTTTCTGCTTTGAAAAATTTCCTCCGGAAGATTCCCTGATATTGCTTTCAAGAGCCTCCAGCAGTCTTAAAGCTTCTCCGCTGGTTATCTTGCCTTCCTCTAACATCTTGAGAATGAGCATTCTTTCTTCGTAATATGACATGTTTTCTTACCTCCCTTTCATAAATCTATAAAATTATGGAGTATGGTCCATTATTCGCTTAGTAATTCAATTGCTTCATCAACGGAAATTTCACCGCTGTTTAACTTGTCGAGGATTTGTTTCTTTTTGCTTGGTTCTTCAGATTCCGGTTGCCTCTTGTATCCAAGCGCTGCGGCTACATCTTCAAGCTTGTTTTTTACAGTGGGGTATGATATGCCAAGTTCCTTTTCGACTTCTTTAATATTTCCTCTGCACTTGATAAACGCGTCTACGAACTTCTTTTGTTCTGAAGTGAGCTTGCAAAACTTGCAAAGCTGAAAGTGTCCTTCTATAGTTGTG
>DULF01000026.1 GCA_012840535.1 Clostridiaceae bacterium | reverse complement strand
TCTTTGCTGGAATCTTTCAGCACTGAATAATAATTATAAAATTCCGTTATTTCTTTATTGTCCGTGATTTCGCCAATAAGATCCATCCTGTTTTCCAGTTTAGCGTCTTCACTATGTCCAATGAACTGAATTTTTGATATATCTTCTGCAGAATTTATGCCGTAGAGTTTCAAATAAGTTGCCGCATCTTCATCCTCATTGTTGATGTAGCTTTCAAAGCTGAAGAATTTGAAAAGCTTATATTCATTGTCGATTTTGACTGCAACAACTGCTTCACATCCCGCCGGCAGGTATTCGTAAACTTCACAACCCAGTAAATCAGAATCAACAGTTGTGGTAATCGTTGCAATCTTTTCACCTATATCACCCTCACTAATGGAAGCAGGAAATGCATATTCTTTTTTCATATCTTCGGATAGCAATATATAATGCCTGTCTCCTATCTGGAACTGGTTTTTAATTATAGCGACTGAATCCTCGGGTGATCTTCCTAAAAGATCGGTGCCCGCCATATCACCATCTGTAATCCGTTCCTCCGCACTCTCCTGCCCTCTTCCTGTGAGATTGCCTCCCAGTGCGTCTTTAGTCGTAAGTTTATAAGCCACTATGCTTCCGGTAACCACAAGCGCTAAAATAAGCACAGGTGCTGCAACTTTATAGCTGAATCTTTTTACAAAGCTAATCCGCTCTTTTTGTTTCCTGTAATCGTAATTAAAGATATTTTTTAACATTCTCTGTCTGGATTCATCATCCGGCTCTATATGGTCAAACAGTCTTTTTAAATCCTCCTGTTTCATATACCATCACCTTCCATTTCTATTTTTAAAAGTTTTCTTCCTGTATGAAGGTATCCTCTGACAGTTGATTCCTTCTTCCCCAATATCTTTGCTATCTCTACTGTTGAATAACCTTCATAATAATACATATACAATGCTGTTTTATATTTATCAGGAAGTTCCAGCACCATTTTTAAAGCATCATCCATTAATGGAGTATCAACTGCCAATTCAGGCGCTTCATCCATGCTGACTCTTTTCTTGGACCACCAGCTTCGAAAATGGTCTTTGCATAGGTTTGTAGCAGTTTTAATAAGCCAGGCTTTCTCATGTTCTTCGCTTTGAAACTTTGTATTATCCTTCATAAGCTTTATGAACGTATTCTGTACCATATCTTCAGTGTCATGCTGATTTTTCATATATATGAAGCAAATCCTGTATACAGTTTTGACATGGCGGTCATAAATCTCTGCCAGTTCTTTATTCGTACGCCATAAAGAACTATCCCCCATCGTCCATCCCTCCTCAATAAAAATACGATTGAACCTTCAGAAACGTTGTGGGGTGATTTTATAAAATTTATATTATATTCATGGCACAAAAAAAGTATATACAAAGTATATACTAAAAAAGAAAAACATGAAAGCCTCTTACAAATCCAGAGGCTTTCATGGTAAGCATACAATAGCGTATGCATTCATGTTTTTAATTTACCAGCGACATATATAAATAACTGCTGAAAAAGTCGGACCAGAGCAGGAAACACTGTTTTACTCTTCTGTCTGGATAGATGACAATTGTTCTTCGACACTTTCTTCTTCGCCTTCTTCCTCAGCCTTGCTTTCTTTCGGTTCAATTACAGAAAGAATAATTTGTTCTTCATCAGTGTCCAGGCTTACACCTTTAGGGAGTTCAATTTCTCCCGCCGTAATGCCTTTGCCACGGGGAACCTTTGTAACATCAACTTCGATATATTCCGGAGCATCCTGCGGCAGACATCTTATTGATAAGGTATCCACCTGCATTACTACTACACAGCGTTGGGCTTCCACAAGCTCCCTGCCCACTACCCTGATAGGCACATCAAGCTTGACTTCTTCCGTAAGTGAAATCTTCTGGAAATCAACATGAATTACGTCGTCTTTCAAATGCCCGAATTGTCTTTCTTTGACAATTGCCAATGCCGGTTCCTGTCCGGGCATATGAATTTCATAAATAGCGCTTAAACCAAACTTTGACATAGCAGCATTGAAGTCAGACCTTTTAATTTTAATATGTTTAGTTGTTATGCCTTTTCCATATAATACCGCAGGAATATATCCGTTTCTCACTAATCTTTTAGCACTTCTTCCTCCAACCTTGTCCCTCATTTCAACATTCAAAGTTTTCGTTTCTTTCATTTGTACTGCCTCCTTTTTATTCCTACTTAGTATTATATATCCTAATTATAATATTTTATAATCTCAATTACAAATTATTTGGAAAATGTCAAGATATAAACATCAGTTTTTTCATTCCTTTGTCTCATAAGTTCCCGCATCCGAAAAACCTTCCCGGTACAATGACGCATACATGCCGCCTTTTTTCATTAACTCATCATGAGTTCCCTGCTCTTCAATTCCTCTGGCGGAAAGCACCATTATATTATCGGCATTTCTTATTGTGGAAAGCCTGTGGGCTATAATCAGCGTAGTCCTTCCGCGCGCAAGTTTATTTAAGGATTCCTGCACAAGCCTCTCACTTTCATTGTCCAGTGAAGAAGTCGCTTCGTCCAGAATCAATATGGGCGGATTCTTTAAAAATGCCCTTGCAATAGAAATTCTCTGCTTCTGCCCTCCTGAAAGTTTTACACCGCGTTCTCCCACAAAGGTATCATAACCATTTTCCAGTTCCATTATAAAGTCATGCGCATTAGCAAGCTTTGCAGCTTCAATTACTTCCTCCATGGTTGCGTCCGGCCTGCCATAAAGTATATTCTCCGCTATTGTGCCTGAGAACATGTATACGTCCTGCTGAACCATTCCTATATTCTTTCTCAGGGAGCTAAGAGTCAGCTTCCGAATATCCTTTCCGTCAATAGTTATTGAACCGCTGTTAACTTCATAGAATCTTGGGATGAGGTTGCAGAACGTTGTTTTTCCTGCCCCCGAAGGTCCTACTATAGCAACGGTTTGACCTTTTTTTATGGTAAGATTGATGTTTTCTAACACAACAGTTTTGTCATTATAACTGAAAGAAACATCATTAAAAACAATTTCGCCTTTAACGTCCTTTAACTCTTCCGCATCCTCGCTATCCACTATTTCAGGCTTCGTATCCAATATTTCCAACAACCTGTCAAAACCGGACATGCCCCGCTGGAAGGTTTCAGTGAAGTTGGCAAGCCGTTCTATTGGATTGAGAAAGACATTAATAAACAGGATATATGCCACCAAATCAGATATTGAGATTATATCCTGACTTAAGAATATGCCTCCAAATACAAGCACGGATAAATACAGTATCCCCTGGAGGAACTGGTTTCCTGAGTGGAACTTGCCCATGATGATATAGCTGTCTACCTTTGTTTCTAAAAACTGTCTGTTCCCCTCATTAAATTTACAAAACTCAATGTCCTCATTTGCAAAAGACTTAACAACCCGTATCCCTGCCAGGCTGTCCTGAGCCTTGGCATTTACAATAGCGATTTTTCTCCGGTTTTCAGTAAACACAGCGCGCATTTTGAGGTTGTAGTAGCCTGTGAATACAACCATAAAAATAGTCAGCACTAAAAGAATCAGAGTGAGCTTCACATCCATAGTGAGCATAATAATTACTGCCCCCACAATCTTGACAAGCGAAATAAAAACGTCCTCAGGACCGTGATGCGCCAGTTCTGTAATATCAAACAAGTCATTTGTTATACGTGACATAAGCTTGCCTGTATTTGCATTGTCATAGAATGAAAATGACAGTTTCTGAAGATGGCTAAAAAGGTCCCTGCGCATATCTGCTTCCATACGCGCTCCCATAATATGACCCCATGATGTAATATAATACTGGCAAAAATACCGTATAACATAAAGCGCCAAAAGCCCTGCAGAGGACAAAAACACTATCTTCAGGAAGTTGGCGGGGCGTTTGCCATATACTTCATCCATCAAAAACTTTACAAGCGATGGAAATAAAAGGTCAATTCCCGACAAAATAAGCGCACAGAACATATCCATGAAAAAAATTCCTTTATAAGGACGATAGTAAGAAAAAAACCTCTTTAATTTCTCCATAAAATACAACCTCTTCTTTCTATATATCCATCGTTTGTATCATAGGAGTATTATAGCATAAATAACAATTTAACTAAACCAAACAAACACCAGGCCGTGATAAAAAATACCTGAAATATGTAATACTATGTTTAACAACAATTATATGATTCAAAAACATTGTTTTGGGTAATATTATTATGCTACAATTTATAGGGTTTTTCTTTTGAAATATGCAAAATTCGGGAGGATGTTATGGATTTAGATTCTGATACAATAAAAATGTTGTTTGGGCTCTTTGGAGGCCTTGTAGTGTTTATTTACGGCATGAATCTTATGGGCGAAGGCTTGCAAAAAGCTGCCGGCGATAAAATGCGGCGCATTCTGGAGGTCCTTACCGGCAACCCGTTAATGGGCGTTCTTGTCGGAACCCTGGTTACAGCAATTATTCAAAGCAGCAGTGCCACGACAGTAATGGTGGTTGGATTTGTTGGTGCAGGTCTCATGACTCTACACCAGGCTATAGGTGTAATAATGGGGGCAAATATCGGTACAACGATTACAGCCCAGCTGGTAGCATTTAAAATAGGCGCTTATGCTTATCCTATTGCAGCTATCGGCTTCATATTTTTCTTTCTGGCAAAGAAAAGGCTAATAAAATACATAGGCCAGACCGTATTTGCTTTTGGACTTCTTTTCATAGGTTTGAATACCATGAGTGATTCGATGGCTCCCCTTGCAAGCAGTCCTGCTTTTTCAAATATTGTATTAACACTTGGTAAAACACCGGTTCTCGGTCTTTTTGTAGGTGCTGTCGGAACAGGAATTATTCAAAGCAGCAGTGCGTTTATAGCGGTCCTTCAGAATCTTGCTTCACAGCCTGTGGATGCAGCCGGCAATGCGCTTATTAACCTTCAAACCGCACTTCCTATATTATTTGGAAGCAATATTGGCACCACCGTTACTGCATTGTTCTCCTGTATAGGTGCAAGCCGTAATGCCAAGCGTGCTGCAATAGCACATTCCGTATTTAACATAATTGGTTCTATAGTTTTTATGTTTTTCATACCCCTTTTTGCCAGGCTTATACAGTTGGTTTCACCTATCGGTCCTGAAGCTGATGTGGTATCAAGACAGATTGCAAACGCCCATACTGGTTTTAACCTGATTAATACAATTATTTGGCTTCCCCTCATTGGAGTTTTAGCCAAAATTGTTACAACACTGGTTCCTGGAGAAGAACTTGTTCTCGAAAAAAGAGTTATGTATCTTGACAAAAGGTTTCTCAGCACCCCATCCATCGCCATGGGTCTTGTAACAAAAGAGCTTGCAAGAATGGCGCTAACGGCCCAACAAATGATGGAAAGCGCGAAAAAAGCCTTTACGATGTCCGATATGGATGAAATGAAAAAAGTGCATGAATATGAGGAAATAGTAGACATGCTGCAGGTTGAGATTATTAAATACCTTTCAATGATGTTGTCACAAAGCACATTGACTGTTAACCAGTCTGTAAGGCTGACCGGCCTTATGCACGTTGTTAACGATATAGAGCGTATTGGAGACTATTGTGAAAATATTGCTGAATCTGCGGAAATAAAGGCAAATGAAAAACTCCCGTTTTCAGATGAAGCGATATCCGAAATAACAAACGCTTTCAGCCAGGTTAATGAAATGGTCAACAATTCAATATATGCTCTCAAAGACCACAATGTTGCGCTTGCAAGAAAAGTGTTATCCAAAGAAAGTGAAATTGACGCTCTTGAGAAAAGCCTGCGCGAAAGGCACTTAGAAAGATTGAAATCTGGGCTTTGCAATCCTCTGTCAGCTATTTCTTTCGTTGAGCTTGTCCACAATCTTGAGAGGATAGCGGACCACTGCAACAATATTGCCGAAGCTGTAATTGACGACTATAACCACAAAGTGGAATCTGCAGAGGAGGCCAGTGAGGAAATTCAGCCAAAACGCATATAGCTAAATGTAAGAATGATATGAACAATAGGTTAATTTTCTCCAGATTGTTAATTTTCAAAATCTTTATAAAGATTCTTTTAATTTTTTAATAAATTTATCTGAAAATTCGATGCCTGTGTTTTTCCAGCTGAAGCAGCAGCGGATAACCAAGTCCATAGCATGCAACGGTCTGTCCTAAAGCAACCCATCCCATGGAAACCAGAAAATCCAACTCAAGCACATAACTTAAAATAGCACCTACCACAACAGCATTAATAACAATTGGCGGGACCGGAACCAGAAACCGTCTGGGCATCTTATATGACAAAATTGCCGCAACCAGCGTTGCCAGGCTTCCAAAAATAATGTCAACAAGTCCGTTTCCTCCGACAATATTGGCAATCAAACATCCTGCAAACAAACCCGGTATAGCGGCAGGAGTAAAATAAGGAAGTATTGTAAGAGCTTCAGAGATTCTTACCTGGAACATTCCATAGCTGATAGGCGCTAGAATTATAGTCAAAGCCGCATATACCGCCGCAATAACCGCAGCTTCAGTAATAAACCTTACTTTTTGAAAATATCTTAAAAAACACCTTAATTTAAATAATTTTTTCATTTTACATCCTCCGTTATATAATCTCACCACCCTGCAAATGATTTATTTACAGAATAAAAATGGAGCTACTGCCCCATGTTTTACAATGTACTATCTTCATAGTACTTTTTCCCGTAGTTTTGTTTAGAGACAGGATGGTTTCGAACTGTCTTATTTAGTTTTAATTAATGCAAATAAAATCATATCAGATAATATTGACTAATACAAGGCTGTCGTGCCCACCTATCCCTTTTCTTCACCTCTCGGCAATTCTCTTCATTAGTACGGCCATCTGAGCGCGGGTTGTATTATCGTCCGGATGAAAACCTCCATCCACTCCCCCGTTAAAGATTCCGTAACAGGTCATTTTAATTATCGATTTATAGGACCACGGGTTTTTCTCAGCGCTTATATCATAATATGGGTTATTCCCATTGCTGTCAAGTTCAGGCAGCATAAGTATATTGTCAAGCATAACAGCCATTTCCTGACGCGTAACCGGCTTATCAGGCAAAAACATCCCGTTTCCGATCCCGCTGACAACGTTGTTCTGTCTTGCTATATCAATTTCTTCTTTTGCCCAGTGGTTTATGGTATCTGTGAAAACCATGCCATCGTCCCCGGTTTTTTCAAGGCAAAAAGCCCTGACAAGGATTGCAGCAGCTTCGGCTCTCGTCAAAGGGTTTTCAGGGGCAAACCTGTTGCCGGGTACACCTATCATCCATCCCTTTTCTTTCACAAATAAAATTGCATCTTTAGCCCAGTGATTACCGGCATCAATAAAATAGTGCCCGTTTAGCCACAAATCATAATGCGGCCATATGGCTGGGTTTTCCTGGCCAAGGCTCCAGCTGCCCGTACCTTTTAAATCATACTTCTGCACCAGGCTTAATTTATACATGATAGACTCCTCGTTTTCGTACCATATAGTATATGTCCCGGTATCAAGCTTCCTCCCCAGCACATAATGAGGCTCGTCCCCAGGCTTTATAGTTATAATGGCTTTCGGTGACTTATAGGTTTCATCAAAGATTACATACCCATTGTATTTTGCTATCAGTCTTTCCACATGCTCAGCATTTATGCCATATCCGCCATAGCTTGTCCCGTTCTTCCAGTACCGTCCGTAGAATGGAATTCCAAGTACAATTTTTTCTTTAGGCACTCTTTGAAGCGCATATTTAATTGAAGCCTCAACAAAACCTGCACTTGCTACTGGTCCCGGGGCTCCTCCCTGATAATGCTCGTCATAAGCCATAATCATAAGATAATCGCTATACTTTGCTAAAGATGCGTAATCGTAGGATCCCTGCCAGCCTTTGGTAGCATTGTATGGATTGGGTGCAACTGCCACCGAAACTTCCTTATTGGAAGGCAGCTTGGATCTCAAAATCCTTACAAAGTCGGTATAGATGTCCCTTTCATTTTCTGTGACATTTTCTATATCCACATTTACTCCGTCCAGGTTGTATTTTTTAACTGCATCGGCAATTTGCTGGGCAAGCACCGCCCTGTTTTCAAGAGCTTTTTTCCCTTTATTCCTGTCCCAGTGGTTGCTGAGAAAAGGGACAACTTTCACGCCCATCTTGTGCATTTCATTAATAAAGTCGGTACTGAGAGAGTTTGTTAATTTCAATGTCCCGTTATCATACAAGTCAAAATAGTTTGGTGAAACCACATCCAAAGAACCGTTCGTCCGATTAACATAATACTTATACATGGAGGGATCTCCAAAGTATATGTACGACATGTTAAACTTGCCGGTTGCCGATGATGTTTCTGCCATTGTCCGGACAGGAGCAGCCAAAAGGATAAATGCCGTTAATATGAGAAAAAAAACTCTGAAGATATATGTCCTTTTCAAAATACCAACCCCCCTACCTATAAAAATACAAAATTAGGGGGGTGGATTCAAGAAACAAATTATGTCAACTAATGTTATTCTCCGATTTCATTATTCTCCGATTATTTTTACAAGAACCCTCTTTCTCCTTTTTCCGTCGAACTCGCCATAAAATATCTGTTCCCAAGGTCCAAAGTCAAGTTTGCCGTTTGTTACGGCTACTACAACCTCCCTCCCCATTATCGTACGCTTCAGGTGCGCATCAGCATTGTCTTCAAAGCCATTGTGATCATACTGGTCATATGGCTTCTCCGGCGCAAGCTTTTCCAAAAACCTTTCAAAGTCCCTGTGTAGTCCGCTTTCATCATCGTTAATAAATACACTTGCAGTAATATGCATGGCGTTACATAATAGCAGGCCTTCTTTTATACCGCTTTCAGCTAGGCATTTTTCAACCTCAGGTGTAATATTAATGAATTCCCTTCTCCTCTTGGTTTCAAACCATAATTCCTTTCTGTAGCTTTTCATAAAAACCCTCCTGCTTGTTCAATAATTCTTACCATTTATTTTAGCCTATTGGGAAAACAAAATCCACACAGCAGCAGAAGGATTTCATGAGCAAAGATTAAACAGGAATGACTCTCTTCATTTCATCCACATAGCTTATAATATTCACCCTGTCACCAAGCATTTTTATAATCATATCAATATCAAACTGCTTCAGAATACCCGGAACGATGTCTGTTTCGTTCAATAAATAATTCTTATTGTTAAACAGGCTTGAAAAGGAACTTATCAGTTCTTCGCAGTGCGCTTTCATAACGTTTTTGCGCAAAAGGCATGCAAACAGTCCAAGCAAAGCTCCCTGCCTTATTCCATGTATTTCGATATTTCCGCTTATTCCTTCCCGGCTTAAAAAATCCAACGCATAAACAACCTGTCCCAGCCTTATGCCAAAAATATTTCTGCCGGATACTATACCCTGATAGGCAAGTCTTGTTTCATCATCATATTCCGTGCTAAGCTTGTATGAGTCATTAGAACTGCCAAAAGGTTTAATGACAACTGTATTTGACTGACAGCCTGAAGCTTTGTCCTTTATATCTATAGAATCTTCCATATCAATATATATAACGGTATCTGCATCTTTATCCTTGGCATTCATAATTACCTGGAAACATAAATCGTACTCATCCTTAAATATCAAATACCTGTACCCGTCATGCCCTTTATCGGGACTATCGCTGACTGTCTCAAAAACTGCTTCATTTAATGGTATAAGCTGTCTTAAAGCCTTCTCAACGCCTTCTGTTGTATTGTTTTCTTTCGGCCTTTCCAATATGAGCCTTTCTAGCATTCTCTTGTTGCAGTCAAGCGGGGTCATCCCATTAAGATTGGCAATCCCACAGGAAAGCTGCTCATGGGAAAAAATAGTAATATCTTTTTCTTCAATATTGCCTGTGCCAATAAATAGCCTGTTAAAGAAAAGATATATTGAATTCCTGACTTCCTTGCTTATAATATGCTCCACATCAATTTCACAAAGTTCCATATTTTCTTCAATTCCCAGCAACTTATAAACCTTCTTCAGTTCATGGCAAACCTCCCGCACACCTTCTATTGAAAAGAAATCCTTAATACCAGCGCTAATAAATAATGGCCTGGGTGGTATCATCCATAGAAAATCTGCTATATCAAACCTTTCATAGAGCATATTTATCATGCTTTGCTCGGAATCTCCTATATCACCCTTACATATCCTTTCCATCGTTGAAATGCATTGAATAGGAGCCACGGCCTTTATCCTGTCATCATATGCCGCTAAAAGATATGAAACCGTTCCTCCTCCTGATTGTCCGGTCACACCTATCTTCCCGGTATCAACATCCTGGCGGGAAACCAGGTAGTCAACAGCTTTTTTGGCATCGTTGAGAAAGTAGTTTATTGAGTTATATCCCATAAGATAACATTGGTTTCCGAACCTCATATGCTGCTCAACAACCCACATATCCCTCTTGCTGTGTTTGTCAATACGTTCGGGAAACATATCTCTCTCGCCCTGGCAAACAGCATCAAAAGTAAGCACAATAAATCCCTGAAGTGCAAGGTTTGCACACATTATCTGGTTTTCCGGGAGTGATTTGCCTTCTATATAGTGGCCCATGTTAACCAGTATCGCCGGCTTTTTATCCACACTGCATCCATCAGGTATATACAGGTTTATCGGCACATAATAATTCTTTAGGCTTTCCATCACAAGCTTTTCAATCCTGTAACCACCGCATTTGATTTCTCCAACCTTTACGACCTTCGAAGGCAGCTCAAACAAGGTTGTGTCAAGCATGGAAAGATATTTTGTTTTTAGCTTTTGAATCCTTTGTTTTACCAGGCTTTCATCATTTGAATCCAGAATGCTCAACGCTTCTTTTTTTCTTTTTTCAGCCAGACCTTTTATTATCCTGAAATAGGCCTTTAGAGAATTGTTTTCCATAACCGGTTCTTCCTTTCGCTTCTTTAATGTATAAATTTATTTTATTATACCCCTTTTTATGTAACTGAGGAAAGACCTGTTGCCATTGTCATTCAAACCCTGCTTTCATATTAACCGCATCAAACCTATCCCCCTCTGAATTCG
The DNA here is from genome assembly GCA_012840535.1 of Clostridiaceae bacterium. Classification (GTDB taxonomy): domain Bacteria; phylum Bacillota; class Clostridia; order Acetivibrionales; family DUMB01; genus DULF01. The sequence continues at coordinate 2,712 of DULF01000026.1, read as the reverse complement.
CTTGGTGTTATTCCTTCAAACTTTTTAAAAACCATGCAGAAATAACTTGTGTCATTAAAACCTGCCCTCTCTGCCACTTCCTTTATTGCCATACCGGGAAATTTCATAAGCATTTCTTTGCTTTTCTGTACTCTCAGGTTTGTCAGGAATTTAAACACGCTCATACCATACCTCTTCTTAAATATGCGACATAGATGGGATGGCGTAATTGAAGCCACTTTGGCAATATCATCCAATGTGATAGCGTATGAAAAATTGTCCTCCATGAATTTGACCACTTTATCCAGGATAAGAGAATCGCCCTTTGTGCCTCCGCTTTCATCCGACTGTATGAGTTTTCTCATCTTGAGCAAAAAGTCATACAGCAGCAGGGAGCATTCCGCCGCATTAAACCTCTTGCCTGATTTTAAGGTTAAGTAGATATTATTAACCATTTTATCCAGATACTCAATATTCAAAGAAACTGCAACTTCCCACATTCCGTATCCAAGGTAATCCATGAATACGGAGAGATTCCTCCCGTCAAAAGTAAGCCATTGGACCTCCCAGGGTTCTTCAATTGCGTAATATTTATGAGGCACGCCTGATCTGAAGAAAAAGCCGCATTTCTCATCTATGACACATTCCGTCCCGTCAATTTCAAGAATTCCTTTTCCTGAACGGCAATAAGCCCATTGGTAATTATTGAATCCAAGAGGCCTGTGTATATATTCCTGGTTTCTTTGGCAGCCTACCCCTGTGACGTAAAAAGGCAACGCTATATCCGCTTTAGTGATAACAGGGTAAATAGTATCCATAAGCATCACCGCGTCAAAATATTTATATCAATGCGAAAATATTATGATTGATTCGATTATACTGGTACTATACAATATCAATATAATTATATCATAAGTTTGGGACAAAATAATAACATGTACGCATATTTTTCAGATAAATCCTGCAACAAATAACAACATTATTAATTTTCCGGAGGTTAGCCATGATTATTGATTATGGTGGCTTTCAAAAGGATTTTCTCAGGCTTTTGCCGGAAAACAGCGAAAAGCCGTCTTCCGCTCCAATCCCTTACGCTGATATCCAAACAGCTTTAAAAGGTGAGCGCGGCGCATCACCTTACTTTATGCTCCTAAATGGGAACTGGAAATTCATGTACGCTGAAAACCTTTCAAAGGTGCCGGAAAACTTCCATATGGAGGATTTTGATCAAACCGGCTGGGATACAATCCCGGTGCCTTCAAACTGGCAGATGCACGGTTATGATGTTCCCAACTACACTAACATAGAATACCCATATCCTCTTGACCCTCCCCATGTGCCCGACGAGAACCCCATCGGATTATACAGAAAGGACTTTTACATCCCAGAAGCTTGGGAAGGACGTCATGTTTTTATATCCTTCGGCGGTGTCAACTCCGCTTTCACTCTATGGATAAACGGGCACAGGGTTGGTTACGGCCAATGCAGCCACATGCCTTTTGAGTTTAATATAACTGAATATATCAGGCCGGGAAAAAACACCATTGCCGTAATGGTTTATAAATGGAGCGCAACAAGCTATATTGAAGACCAGGATTTCTGGCGTCTGAGCGGCATATTCAGAGAAGTATACCTTTATTCCACGCGCGATGTGCATATCAGGGATTTACATATCAATACAGACCTTGATGACGAATATAAGGATGCTGTTTTAAATGTTAAAATCACCTTGAAAAACTACTCAAGACTCCACTCTGACAAGTATTTTGTCGCTGTTTCCCTTGTTGACGGACGCGGCAATGCGGTCTTCGAAAAAAACATCAACACTCCTGTTCAATTAGGCCCCGGAGATGAAACAGTTTTATTCCTTGAAGAAAAGGTGATAACCCCTGAAAAGTGGACAGCAGAAACGCCAAACCTTTATAATACCCTTGTGGTATTGAAAGACGAAGATGAAAACATTGTAGAAGTTGAATCGGTAAACACCGGTTTCAGGAAAATAGAAATAAAAAATTCACAGCTTTATATAAACGGTGTTTCAGTAAAACTTAAAGGCGTGAACCGCCATGACACCGACTGTGACCTGGGACATGCCGTTTCAAGGGAAATAATGCTGAAAGACATCTTATTGATGAAGCAACACAATATTAACGCCGTCAGGACCTCCCACTACCCCAATGACCCTTACTGGCTTGACCTTTGTGATAAATACGGCCTCTATGTGATAGATGAAGCTGATCTTGAAGCCCACGGTTTCGGCTATGAAGACCCTGAATATGACTTGTCCGATAAGGATGAGTGGAAGGAAGTCTTTGTAGATAGGGCAAGAAGAATGGTTGAAAGGGATAAGAACCATCCGTCCGTTATCATGTGGTCACTCGGTAATGAAACACGTTACGGCAGGAATCACGATGCAATGGCCGAATGGATAAGAGATAAGGACAATACACGCCCTATCCATTTTGAAAGGGCTCTGGATGCAGAAGTTGTTGATGTTGTAAGTGTAATGTATCCTGAGGTTCATGACCTGATTAAAGAAGGGGAAAGAACCGATGACAACCGGCCGTTCTTTATGTGTGAATATGCCCACGCAATGGGCAACGGTCCCGGCAATCTCAAAGAATACTGGGAAGCAATCTACTGGTATCCAAGGCTGATAGGCGGTTGTGTATGGGAATGGGTTGACCACGGAATAAGGCAGTTTACAGAGGACGGAAAGAAATGGTTTGCCTA
>DULF01000004.1 GCA_012840535.1 Clostridiaceae bacterium | reverse complement strand
TATGAGGTAACCGGAATTGAACTTGATACCATGGTTGAAGAAGCTTTAAAAATAGATGGGACTATAGGTTCAAGAATGACAGGAGCAGGATTTGGAGGATGTACGGTAAGTATAGTCAGGGAAGACGCGGTTGAGGATTTTATTGAAAAGGTGGGCGAAAACTATTTCAATAAGATTGGAATAAAGGCAGAGTTTTATATTTCAGAAGCTGCCGACGGAGGAAGGGAAATTAAATAAGAACCGGGAACAGGAGGTTGGTTTTATGGCTGTTTTGGTGACAGGCGGAGCGGGATATATAGGAAGCCATACGGTTATTGAACTGATTGAGGAAAAAGAAGAAGTCGTGGTCATTGACGATTTGCAGAAAGGACATAAAGGTGCGGTTTTAGGCGGTAGGTTCTATGAGGGCGATTTAAGGGATGAAGAGTTTTTGCAAAAGGTGTTTTCTGAAAACGAAATAGAATCGGTTATCCATTTTGCCGCTGACTCGCTTGTTGGAGAAAGCGTACAGGACCCCTTGAAATATTATAATAATAATGTAGTGTCTACATTGAAGCTGCTTACAAAGATGAAAGAGTTTGGGGTAAAAAGGATTGTTTTTTCTTCGACTGCGGCAACTTACGGGGAGCCGGAAAATATACCCATATTGGAAACTGACAGGACATTGCCGACAAATCCCTACGGAGAAACAAAGCTTGCCGTGGAAAAAGCGTTAAAGTGGTTTGACAGGGCATATGGCATAAAGTATGCTTCTTTAAGGTATTTCAACGCGGCAGGCGCTCACATAAGCGGGAAGATAGGAGAGGATCACAACCCTGAAACCCACCTGATACCAATAGTGCTTCAGGCTGCCCTGGGAAAAAGAGAAGTAGTAAAAATATTCGGAGATGACTACAATACACCTGACGGCACATGCATCAGAGACTATATACATGTAAGCGACCTGGCGCAGGCGCACATACTGGCTCTTAAAAAGCTTAGGAACGGTGGAGAGAGCGACATTTACAACCTTGGAAACGGAAAAGGTTTTTCTGTAAAAGAGGTAATTGACGTTGCGCGTCAGGTTACAGGAGTGAATATTAGAGCTGAGATAGCTGAAAGAAGGCCGGGAGACCCTGCGGTATTGGTTGCTTCTTCTGAAAAAATACAAAAAGAGCTTAACTGGAATCCCAAATATAATGAATTAAGCACAATTATTGAAACTGCGTGGAACTGGCATAAAAACAATCCTGATGGCTTCAGGGATTGAAATTACGTTTCAACTGCTGTATCATACCAGTGAAGAACGGTATGGATACAGCTTTTTGTATTTTTTGGCTGATTTTTGAGAAATTAAAAATAAAAGAAGGGGTAAAAATGAGTCCTTTTGAAATTTTGATGCTGCTTTGCTTTGGAGCTGCGTGGCCTTTTTCTATTTACAGGTCGTATACTTCAAAAAAAATTGAAGGAAAGAGCGTTATGTTCCTCCTGGTACTGGAGATAGGCTATATTGCTGGAATTTTGCACAAGCTGATATACAGTTTTGACGGTGTCATAATTCTTTACGGATTAAACTGTATCATGATGGCTACGGATATTTTCCTCTATTTCAGGAATAAGAGGCTTTGTTCCCGGGGCAATAATATACAGGAGAACAGCAAAAAGAATTATGATATTGCCGGTTAAGGGAGGCGCAGGAGCCTATGAGGGTTGAGAACACATTGCTGCAAAATTCAGGTATTGAAATTGTTTATGAGGACAACCATCTTATTGTGGCAGAAAAACCTGTTAATATGCTTTCACAGGCAGATAACACAGGGGATCCTGATATTATGTCAATTTTAAAGGAATATATAAAAAAGCGTTATAATAAGCCCGGGAATGTGTTTTTGGGTCTCGTACACAGGCTTGACAGGCCTGTTGGCGGCGTAATGGTTTTTGCAAGGACTTCCAAAGCCGCTTCAAGGTTGTCTGAACAGATAAGGACGAGAAAATTTGAGAAAACCTACCTTGCGGTTGTACATGGCACGCCTTCCGAAAGAGAGAGCTGCCTTGAACACTATCTTGAAAAAGACAAAGCTGCCAATACAGTAAAAGTGGTAGCCCCATCCAATGACGTAGCTAAAAAAGCTGTACTTGAATACAGGGTACTTGATACCAAATCAGAGCTGAGCCTTGTTGAAATTAATCTTAAAACAGGCAGACCTCATCAGATAAGGGTACAGTTTTCATATATCGGGCATCCGCTTTTTGGCGACCAGAAGTACGGTTCGGAAATTAACAAACCCGGACAGCAAATCGCGTTATGGTCTGCTCGGATTGGTTTCAGGCACCCTACGACAAAAGAAAACCTGTGTTTCGAGTCCAGGCCTCCCAAAAAGTATCCCTGGGCATTGTTTAATATTGAATAATTTCAATTTCACAAAAAAGTGTTTTCCTTTTGGCGCAACTTGGATATTATATTAGC
>DULF01000228.1 GCA_012840535.1 Clostridiaceae bacterium | reverse complement strand
CAAAAAGCTGCAAATCGGTACATCTGAAACCATCTGCCTTCTTATGGCATCACAAACCAGGAATGATACCTTTTCAACAGTTTGCTTATAGCTGTCGGTATGGGCATGGCTCTCAAGTTTCCAATAACGGACAGTATAGAAGCCTTTTTTTGAATAAACGGCATACTCCCCGGGTTTTATTTCGTTTATCCCGCAAAAAACGCCATCTCCCGATGTCCGCGCAGGCCCTATGCCAAAAACTTCTCTTAAGCTGTTTATGTCAATTTCAGGTTTTATGCCAGGAAAACAAAACAGAGCCTTTATTTCTGATCCAAAAACAACAGTATTGTCTTTTATTGTGTAGAACAGTGGTTTTACACCAACACGGTCACGGTACAAGACCAGCCTTTCAAGGCCGCCGTCCCATATTGCAAAGGCAAAAATGCCGTTTAACTTGTTCACAAAATCAATTCCATGATAAATGTAAGCATAAAGGATAACCTCAGTGTCGGTTGTCGTTTCAAATCTAAATCCTGCTTTTTTCAATTCCGGCACCAATTCATCGGTGTTATAAATTTCACCGTTGTACACTATCACATATTCAGTATCGCCAATGCTTCTTACAATAGGCTGCCTTCCGAAACATAAATCCCTGATGGACAGGCGTGTATGGCTAAGGCCGACATGCATCCTTAAAAATTCGCCTGTATTGTCATTGCCCCGATGCGCAACAGATTCCCTCATTTTAATTAAGATATTGTTCCAGTAATCCCTTTTTTGAGTATAATCAATATTAAAATTGCAAAATCCCGCTATTCCGCACATACAAACACCTCATTTACCGAATATAAAACAAAAAGGCGCCACCAGATAATGTACCGGACATTATTTGGTGAACGCCTTTGTTCACACAATATAGTATATGCTGTAAGTTTAAAAAATGAACGTTAAAACTTTATTTATTTATCTTCCGTATTTCATCAAGCGGAACTTTAAGTTTCCTGTCCGCTGTCAAAAGCCCGTTGATTTCCTGCATAACATCAGTCAGTTGAGTATAGCAGTAGCCCCTTATGTATTTCGTTTTCCTTATGGCATCGGTAATGCCGGAATACCGGTTAAGAAAACTTTGTACATCCTTCACCGCTTCATGATATCCCCACGCTTCTCTGTCAGAACTCTCAAACGCTATTCCTCCGTATTCTGTAATTATTACAGGCTGACCTTCATACTTATATCCCTGGGCAAATAACATCCTGCCTGAATTATTTAATTCATAAAGAATACTCTTATCTTCATATTTTTCAATGAACTCGTCTCCCCATGCTACATAGTCATGAATGGAGCAAAAATCTGACTTTACGTTTTCCCACCCGTCGTTTGTACTTACAAGGCGCGTGCCGTCAACAGCTTTTGCTATATAGTATAAAGCCAGGGCAAAGTTCTGTTGGTTTTTGTCTGTATAAATATTTCTGACGCCCCATGATTCATTCAAAGGCACCCATGTAATTATGCACGGATGATTGTAATCCCTGTTTATAAAATCTATCCATTCTCTTGTTATGTTTTCTATCTCTTCAGCATTAAAATTATAAGCGCTTGGCATTTCTCCCCATACCAGGAGGCCAAGCTTGTCAGCCCAGTAATAATACCTGGGATCTTCAATTTTTTGATGTTTTCTTGCACCATTAAAGCCCATCTTCTTTGTCATCTCTATATCAAATTTTATGGCTTCATCGCTCGGAGGCGTCAAAAGGCTCTCCGGCCAATATCCCTGGTCAAGGATTAATTTCTGGTACAGGGGTTTATTGTTCAGCAATATCTTATCTCCGCATACCGAAATCTTTCTCATCCCAAAGTAAGTCTTTACAGAATCAAGGGTTTTTCCGTTCTGTTTTATTGTAAGCTGCACATCATAAAGATTAGGTGTTTCAGGAGTCCAGTAATGTATTTCATCTACGCTGTCCTCCTCTTTTAAGCAAACAGCGAATTTGGTTATCCTGTCTTTTATACTTGAGTTCATCCTGACAATGTTTTTGCCTTTATAGTCAATGCTAACCTCCATAAATAGATTTTCTGCTTCCCTGTCAAGGTGCAACTCACCTGTAACACATCTTTTGTCAATATCGGGGGTAAGCCTGATTCTTTCAATATTAACCTCTCCTACCGCCTCCAGCCACACAGTCTGCCAGATTCCGGATGTCGCTATATACCAGCACCTGTCGGGCTTTTCCTTCCAATATTGTTTTCCTCTCGGCTGAACGGTGTCATACCGGTCCTCGACCCTGACTACAATAACATTGTCCGTCTCTTTGACATAATTCGTTATATCGAATTTGAACTGGACATATCCTCCTTTATGTTCTCCTGCAAAGTTTCCGTTAATCCATACCCTGGCATGGTAATCAACCGCTCCAAAGTTAAGTAGGACCCGCCTGTTTTTGAAACTTTCAGGAATGTTGAATGTCCTCCTGTACCACATTATTTCGTGAAGGCTCTTGTCATTAATTCCGCTCATTTCACACTGATAGCAGAACGGCACGGTTATCTTCCTGGAAAAATCAATTTCTCCGGCTTTATACCATCCTTCTGTTTCACCTATATTATTATCATCAAATTCAAAATCCCATTCTCCGTTAAGATTCAACCACTCCTGCCTTTCAAAATCCGGCCTGGGAAACTCCGGACGCGGTATTGATATACTCATTTTAATACCTCCTGTTTCTATACCATTACTTTAAATAATTTACTTCTGGTACACTTTCATTACAATATTTGTTTCACTAAATATTTTTATTTAAAACACATCCTGCTGAAAATTTGGATATGTCCGGGAGACTTTAAGTTCGCTGTGCCCCTTAATTTCCCTATTTTGCTGCAACTGTGAAGTTCCCGAAGTAAGCAATTGCTCCTTCAGTCCTGATTCCTGCCTTTCCATGCGTAAAGGGATCCTTGTCAGTATAATTTATTACAGCTCTATTCATATCATCAATAAAAACCTTGATATTATCGCCTTTTACTTCCACCTTTAAATGGTATAATCTGCCAGGGTCATAATGTACCTCTGAACTAGCAAGCTCTTCCCAGCTATAGTTCTGTTTCGCCAATACAAGACCTTTATTTGTCAATCCTGCAAAATAACCTTGGTAAAAATTTATCCCCAACATGCAATCCCAGCCTTCTCCACCTTCCGCGGGGTTTGTAACCCTGAAAATAACACCGGAATTAATGTCGGAACCTGCCTTTATATCCACTTCCACCGAATAATCGCTCCAACCGTCTTCACCTGCTGCAATCTTTCCATAAGGACCGAGTTGAAGCATTCCGTTTTTACAGATAAACTCCCCTCCCAGACCTGTAACATAGGACCAATTGCCAAGCCCCATATCAAAGCTGTCTTTGAAAT
>DULF01000227.1 GCA_012840535.1 Clostridiaceae bacterium | reverse complement strand
CCACAATAGTTGCGCGTTATTTGCTCTACAAATACATGGGGCTTATTGATACCATGTGGGTAATTATCATACCCGGTGCCTTTTCCGTATTCTTTTTATTCATGATGAGGCAATTCTTCTTCAGTATACCTATGGAACTTTCAGAAGCAGCGTTGATAGACGGATGCAGCCACTTTAAGATTTATTATTCCATCATCCTGCCGTTAATGAAGCCAGCGTTGATGACAATGACGGTGTTTACTCTGATTTGGAGCTGGAATGATTATACGGATCCGTTTATTTTTATCACCAGAATAGAGAGGCAGATGATATCCGTCGGGTTGAAATATTTCGCTGATGCCAATGGGGCACGTATAGGAGCTCAAATGGCAGGCGCGTCTTTTGGAGTCATACCCCCGATACTGCTGTTCCTGTTTACTCAGAAGTACTTTGTTGAAGGCATAGCTTCAAGCGGAATAAAAGGTTAGGTTCCCGGGAAAAAGGGTTAAGTTGAAGAAATTGGGTGACATGTTGTAAAATATCTGCAGGAGTCAAACGCATGTCAAATTTGCCATCCCGGGTTTCCTATTGGTCTTTATAATCAAAGGACCCGGGTTTTCAGTTTATTCGCAACAGAATTGTTTCTTTTATTGCATTTAGATAATTATTTTTTGTACATATAAAAATGACTGATATATATTCGGGTATGAATTCAAACTCTATTATTTCATACTTCTCGCCATCCTCTTCTACAAAATAATGAGGAACACTCAGCAAAGGTGTTTTTATGTAGCTTTCTGAAAAATAGAGTTGCTCATGCAAAACCGGAGTTTTAATTTTTATCCAGAAGCAATTTGAACTCCGGTTTGACTTCAAATTGCTTTCCATTCAAGTAGTTTAATATACCTGCATCTTTTTTGAAATCAAACCTGATTTTATATGCCCACAATGCCTGAATTTTTGCCCGCAATGGGCGATTGATCGCATTTGTGCCATATTTTCCGTCTCCAATAACCGGATGGCCGATGTATGCCATATGAGCTCTGATTTGATGTGTCCTTCCGGTTACAAGCTCGATTTCAAGCCTGCTTACATCAATATCGTTCTCATAGGACAAAACCCTGTATTTTGTTATTATCTCTTGAGAATCCTTTGTTTTTTTACCGCTTATAAATACCTTGCTTTTTTTCTCATCTTTTGTAAGGAAAGCACGCAGTTCTGCATGCTCTTTTTCCATTTTCCCCTTAACAAGACATTGATAGTACTTCCTTATTTCCTTGTTTTTAATCTTTGCCAGAAGGATTTTAAGGCTTTCATTATTTTTTGCGATTATCACCAGACCTCCGGTATTTCTGTCAAGCCTGTGGCATAATGCAGGCGGGAAAGACTGTGGACTGCCGGGTGAATATTCGCCTTTTTGAGCAAGGTAGTCCTGAACAAATTCAATAAGTGTGCCATTGGTTTGTTCCCTGTCGGGATGGACAGGAATACCTTGCTCCTTGTTGACAATTAATATATTTTTATCCTCATAAACTACCGTAAAACCTTTATTAATTACGGTACCTTCATCCAACGGAACTCCATTCAAAATGTTATCAGATATAAATATATCAAGTTTGTCACCGGCATTTACAATATAATTATCCTTTATCCTGACGCCATTTGCCTTTATATCCTTTTTCCTTAAAGCCTTATAAATGGCACTTGCAGGTGCGTGTGGAAAAATATCCATCAGTACCCTGTCAATTCTCTTGCCCGCGTATTTTTCGCTTACCGTTACAGTCCTCATATAAACTCCTTTAACGTTCTGTAAAACAATTTTAATATAATTATTATAACCTATACTTCTGGTACTACCAAGAGCGTTGCAATTATATAATTTCTGCTGTATACAACTATGTGCAAAAATACATAGAGTATACATAAGTTTATAAAATTAGCCATAAATTTTGTATTTATTATCCAGTTCTAAAATGTTATAATACCATGTGAACTGAATTCCCTGGAAATAAAAAGATACAGGGAAGCGGGGGAATACTTTTTGGGGTGAATCCTGGCTATTTGCCGGGAAGGTTTTCTCTTTTGCCTAACCCGTCAACTAACCTCGTAAGTTAAAAAGGAGATGAGTGTTTGTGCAAAATAAGAGAATTGCCCGCGCAGCAGGCGCAATTACTATTGTGTGTGTCCTGTTTTTTTCGTCCCTTAGCGTGTCCGCAGCTTCTTCAATATTAAAAAAGGGGATGCGTGGAGACGAGGTCAAGCAGCTTCAGATAAACCTGAAAACGCTTGGCTATTTCAATGCTGATACTACCGGATATTTCGGCAGTATTACATATTCGTCCGTTATAAAACTGCAGAAGGACTACGGTTATGTCCAGGACGGAATAGTCGGGAAAAACACACAAGCGTTGATTGACAGGCTTCTTAGCAGGGGAAGCTCTTCTTCAAGAAGTGCATCAGATTCATCAAGAAGGGTTTTGAAAAAAGGCATGAGGGGCGATGATGTTACCGCACTGCAGAATGACCTGAAAAAACTGGGGTATTTCAGCGTAACACCTACTGGTTATTACGGAGATATCACAGTTTCAGCGGTAAAGAACCTGCAAAGAGATTATGGCTTGACGCCAGACGGAATTGTAGGCAGTAATACAAGCTCATTGATAGCCAAACTAAAAGAGAATCCTTCATCGGTGGAGAAAGTAAGTATATCTTCCAGAGGAGATACCCAACGGACAAATTACCTGGCTCCATGGTATTCTGAAGCCAGCAGGATTTTTGCGAGAGGAACCGTAGCTACGGTATATGATATTGGCACAGGTTTGAGCTTCAAAGTTAAACGTACTTATGGGACAAACCATGCGGATTGCGAAACACTGACAGCGGAAGATACCAAAATAATGAAGAAAATTTACGGGGGAAGCTGGAGCTGGGCAAGAAGACCGATCATTGTTGATGTAAATGGCATTAAGCTTGCAGCGTCAATGGCCGGAATGCCCCATGCCGGTGTGGAGAGCGCTCCTGCAAACAAGGTTGTAAACTCAAGAAGCGGTGGATACGGAAGAGGGACGAACCTTGACGCAGTAAAAGGGAACAACATGAGTGGCGTTTTTGATATCCACTTTTATCAGAGCAAAACACACGGGACGCAAAGAGTAGACAAAAACCACCAGGAAGCGGTCAAAAAAGCTGCGGAATGGGCAAAAAAGAATTTGGGCTGATTTAAAAGAGAGTATGAGTTATATGAATATGGAATAAGAATATGAGAATTTGAATATAAGGCGAAAAGCCTTATTTTTTTGTAAAAAATTCTAAATTGTTTTGTTTCATGAATAATTAAAGCTGAAATTGAAAACCTATATATGGAAGAGATAATCTAATTAAAGAAAGGTGGTTAATTTTATGGGAAAGAAAAGTAAAAAAAGAACAGGCGGAAATAACCGGGTGGAGCCACATAATGACCAATTAGGCGAAAACGCCGGAGAAGGCAGGCTGATTAACGAATTCGAAGAAGGCAAGAAAAGAAAGAAATAGGGTATGGGAATAGGATACGGACAAAAGGAGAACAGAGAAAGCAGATGATCAGACATTAAGGAAGCTTTCTTTTAAAACATTAACAATTTCCACATAAAAATGGAAATTGTTAATGTTTTCTATATTTATAGGGTGCAGTTCTTGTCATTTTTTTAAATACAAGATAAAAATACTGTATATTGTTAAAACCGCAATCATAACAGATATCTGCAATTTCCTTTCTTGAGTTTTTAAGCATTTTTTGCGCTTCAATTATTCTCCGGTGCTGAAGATACTCAAAAACTGAAAAACCGGTTATTTCTATGAAAATACGGCTTATGTAGAATTTGCTCAGATAAAATTTCTTAGACAGAAGCTCAAGCGTGATAGGGTTCATATAATTCTGGTTAAAAAAACTTACAATTTGGTTCTATTGCTTATAGCGGCAAATTTTCTTGATATTGTCCTTTTCGTATGTTATCATATTAATATTAATTAAAGAGAGTTTACTATATTGGGCCATTACATAAAATAAAGCAAGGTAAAAAGTATAGTATACCACGTGTACTGGTATCATGGCTGTTTGAACAGCGGAGGGTTATATTTAAGAGGGTAGCAAGATAAATAAATTGATAAATAAGACGGAGGTGTAAGCATGATTACAAAGGCCCAGCTTGAAAATGCAAGAAAGCGTGCTCTTGAGTATTTTGAAAAGGCCCATATTGTTCTCACTGAGAAAGAAAAGGAAAACATTGAAGTTGCGGATTTTGGGCTTGGGGAACTGGAAACCACAGGACTCGAAATAGTTACTTATGTCAATACTGACAGGTGTTGTGCAAAGGAACTTGTTTTATTCCCGGGACAAACTTGTCCTGAGCACAGGCATCCTCCTGTTGAGGGTGAACCCGGAAAAGAGGAGACTTTCAGATGCAGATGGGGCACCGTGTATCTTTACGTTCCTGGTGAGCCAACTCCAAACCCTCATTGTAAGCCTCCAAAAGCAGCACCCGGTGCTTATACGGTATTTCACGAGATAGTATTGAAGCCAGGCGATCAATATACTCTTCCTCCAAATACATTGCACTGGTTCCAGGGAGGGCCGGAAGGAGCAGTAGTTTCTGAGTTTTCAACAAAAAGCCGTGATGAGGCAGATATTTTTTCAGATCCTAACATTAAAAGGATACCGGAGTATGAAGAATAATAAACACTTGAGAGGTTATAAGCTATAAAAAGTGGTAAAGAGCGGGGCAACCCGCTCTATAAGCGTTATTGGAGGTACAAATATGAAGAAAGCGGTAATGTATGGCGCAGGTAATATAGGACGAGGTTTTATAGGACAGCTTTTCAGCATGTCAGGCTATGAGGTTGTGTTTATTGATGTAAACCCTGTAATTGTTGATAAATTAAATGAAGATCACAAATACCCGATTAAGGTAGTGTCTCATGATACATACGAGGAGGTTATTATCGAAAATGTCCGTGCGGTAAACGGCCTTAATATTGAAGAAGTTGCAAGTGAGATTGCATCAGCGGATATAATGGCTACCGCAGTTGGGGTGAATGTGCTGCCTAAGATTGTAAAACCTATTGCGCAGGGATTGAAGCAGAGGTGGGAAACCGGCAACTGTTCTCCTTTAAACATAATTATTTGCGAGAACCTTCTCGATGCGAACCATTACCTTGAAGGACTTATAAAACAGGAATTAAGCGAAAATGAACGCAAATTATTTGATGAAACCATAGGCCTTGTGGAAGCTTCCATAGGCAGAATGGTACCCGTTATGACTACCGGGATGCAGGAGGGCAATCCTCTTAAGGTATGGGTTGAACCTTATTGTGAGCTTCCCGTGGATAAGGACGCCTTCAAAGGTGAGATTCCGGAAATTGTAAACATGGTGCCTTTTGCGCCCTTTGATTTTTATATACAGCGCAAGCTTTTCATGCATAATATGGGACATGCGACAACTGCATACCTTGGTTTCCTGAACAAAAATACTTATATATGGGAAGCTTGCAGGAATTCCACTATAAAGTTGATAGCCTTGAGGGCGCTCCAGGAATCTGCCATAGCAATGTCAAAGGAACATGGTGTTCCTCTCGAAAAGTTAATTGATCATGCGGAGGACTTAATATACAGATTTGGAAACAGGCTCCTTGGGGATACTGTTGAAAGGGTTGGACGTGATCCGGTAAGAAAGCTTGCTGAAAATGACAGGCTTATCGGAGCAGCAAAACTTTGTGTCAAGCAAGGTGTTACTCCAGTGTTTATTTCTCTTGGAATAGCTGCAGGATATATGTTTGCACCTGAAAAAGATGAGTTTGCCCAAAAAGTTCAGGACGTTGTAAAGAAAGACGGCATTGAAAAAGCGCTTGCCCAATTCAGCAACTTGGACGGTGCAAGTCCCATATTCAAATATGTTGTTGATTTCTATAACATGCTGAAGGACGGCATCAGCTTTGAAGATATCCTCGAGAGAGCGGAAAAGATAAAAAACAAATAAGAAGAAATGAAAGTATAATTTTGTTGAATCTTTTTTTGTGGAGGGCATATGATTACGGCTTTGTCTTTGAGCCCGGCTGTCGACAAAATATATTTTATAGACGGTTTTGAAACTGGTAAGCTTTATAGAGTAAGAAATATTGTAAAATCTGCCGGGGGAAAAGGAATAAACGTTGCCAGGGTTTGTTCAATCCTTGGTGAAAAGGTAAATTTAGTTGGATTTAAGGCCGGAGAAACAGGCGAATGGCTGGAATCACAGTTAAAACGAATGGGCGTGAACACTTGCTTTATAGAGGTGGAGGGGGAGTCGCGCACCAACATAAATATAATAGACAATGTGAAAAACCTTGAAACGGAAGTCCTTGAAATAGGGCCTACTATAAGACGGGAAGATATAGAATCTTTTATGGATGAATTTGAAAAAGTTTTGAAGGATACTGCTGTCCTTGTATGTTCAGGCGGGCTTCCCGAAGGAATTCCTGTAAATTTTTACAGAATACTCATTGAGAAGGCAAAGTTTTACGGAACTAAAACTATCCTTGACTCAAGCGGCGAAATGTTAAGTGAAGGAATTAAAGCGGCGCCCTATATGGTTAAGCCAAACCTAAGGGAGTTAGGAGTATATGCAGGTAAAAAGCTAGACAATATTTCTGATATAATTGAGGCATGCAAGAGCATTATAAACGCCGGTGTTGAAATAGTTGTCACTTCCATGGGGGCACAAGGGGCGTTGCTTGTTTCTAAAGATGAAATAATGCGCGCAAAGGTACCTGACATAGAGGTAGTAAATACTATTGGCTCTGGCGACTCAACAGTTGCCGGATGTGCAGCCGGCATAATAAGGGGATATTCCCTGGAAAAAACGCTCAGGCTGGGAATGGCTTGCGCTGTTGCCAACACGCAATTTAAAGAGATTGGATATATAAGTATGGAATTGGTTGACAAATTTTTCAATGAAATTTTGGTCGAGAGATTGTGAGCGGGAGGGAAACAATGGCTGATATTATCGCGCAGCTGGTTCAGGAATTTAACCTGAAGCCTTTTCAGGTACAGAACACTGTAAAACTTATTGATGAAGGTAACACCATACCTTTTATTGCCAGGTACAGAAAGGAAATGACCGGTGAACTTAACGACCAGGTATTGCGTGAACTGCATGACAGGCTTTTGTACTTGAGAAACCTCGAAGAGAGAAGGGAAGAGGTAAGAAGGCTGATTGAAGAATCGGGCAACCTGACGGATGAAATTGTAAAGTCACTGCAGGAAGCAAAAACTTTGCAGGAAATTGAAGATATATACAGGCCATTCAGACCGAAACGCCGTACGAGAGCGACCATTGCAAGAGAGAAAGGGTTGGAACTGCTTGCACGTATTATCTTTTCACAGGAGCATTTGGAAGGGGACATGGAGAGTATTGCTGCGCCTTTTCTTAACCCTGAAAAAGAGGTAAATTCTGTGGATGACGCAATCAATGGAGCTATGGATATAATTGCGGAGGAAATATCGGATAATGCCGAGTACAGAAAAGATATCAGGGATATGTATTTTAAACACGGGACTATTGTTACGAAGGCAAAAAAGGAAGAAGACTCGGTATACAGGATGTATTATGATTTCAAGGAACCGGTTTCAAAAGCTGCAAAGCACAGGATCCTTGCAATAAACAGGGGCGAAAAGGAAGGATATCTGCAAGTTAAAATTGAAGTTCCCGAAGAGCGGATTATCGAGTATCTGAAAGCGAAAACAATAAAAAAACCTGCGTCAATAACATCAGTATACGTGGAACGGGCGGCGGAAGACGCATATAAGCGGTTAATCGCTCCGTCCATAGAGAACGAAACCAGAAATGAGCTTACCAGCGCTGCTGAAGAGCAGGCAATAAAAGTATTTGCCGAGAACTTAAGGCCTTTGCTGCTTCAACCTCCTGTCAGAGGCAAAATTGTCCTTGGCCTAGACCCGGCATACAGAACCGGATGTAAAATCGCGGTGGTGGATGAGACGGGTAAAGTGCTTGAAACTTCAGTGATTTATCCTACGCCTCCGCAGAACAAGATCGAGGAATCAAAAGCTGAGATGAAGCGTTTGATAGAAAAGCACAAGGTTGATATTATTGCAATAGGAAACGGAACTGCTTCCAGAGAATCAGAAATTTTTGTGGCAGGCCTTCTTAAAGAGATAGGCAGGAAAGTGTATTATATAATTGTAAATGAAGCCGGTGCATCCGTATATTCCGCTTCAAAACTGGGAGCGGAAGAATTTCCGGATTTTGACGTTGCTTTAAGAAGTGCGGTTTCAATCGCAAGAAGGCTTCAAGACCCCCTTGCCGAACTTGTGAAAATTGATCCCAAGTCCATAGGTGTGGGCCAATATCAGCATGATATGAACCAAAAGAGGCTGGATGAGTCTTTAAGGGGAGTTGTTGAAGATTGCGTAAACAAGGTAGGAGTGGATTTAAACACTGCCTCTCCGTCGCTTCTGTCATATGTTTCAGGTATTAGCTCAAGTGTTGCAAAAAATATTGTAGAGTATAGGGAAGCTAACGGGAAATTTAAAAACAGGTCGGAGCTGAAAAAGGTTAAAAAGCTTGGTGATAAAACATTTGAGCAGTGTGCAGGGTTTTTAAGAATTCCTGATGGGGAGAATATTCTGGATAATACGTCTGTTCATCCCGAGTCGTATGCCGCTGCTGAAAAACTGCTTGAAATAATGGGTTATACTCTTGAGGATGTAAAGAACAGGAATATTGGCAACTTGAAAAGTGATGTAGAGAAAAAAGGTATCGAGCTTGTAGCATCCATGCTCGGTATTGGCGTTCCTACTCTCAGAGACATTATTGATGAGCTTTTGAAGCCGGGGCGTGACCCCAGGGATGAGCTGCCTAAACCGATTTTTATGACGGATGTCATGGGAATTGAAGATTTGAAAGAAGGTATGATTCTAATCGGAACAGTAAGGAATGTTGCGGATTTTGGAGCTTTTGTGGATATTGGTGTTCATCATGACGGTCTTGTCCATATATCAGAACTCAGTGACAAATATGTACGCAATCCAATGGAAGTTGTTTCGGTTGGAGATATAGTCAAGGTACGGGTAATTAATGTGGATGTTCAGAGAAAGAGAATCAGCCTCAGCATGAGGGGAATATAGAGGGGAAGCAAAATGGAAATTTTAGGAAGGACTATTAATGCAATACTAAAAAGACCATTTATTTTATTATTTTTCGCAGTGATTACAATGATTGTTACTGGAATAAACAGGTTCAATCCAATTATACCTATATTGCGAGGGTTGGATTTAATTACGGAAGGAAGTTTTATTGAAAGTATAGTCTCATATTTACAGGTGCTTTTTGATCCGTCCATAATACCTGTATTTGCAGGCTTTGTTGCCGCTTTTTGCATTGTAACTTCATTATTGGCAGGATTGTTCCTGTCTGGTTGTTTCAACGTTGTTAATAATGCGGTGGCAAACAATAAAAAGAAAAAAGGTGAATATATAACGGGTTTAAGAAAATATTTCGGGAGGATATTTCTGATTACTTTAAGGTCCCTTATTATAGCTGTTTTGCTTATAGTTTTTATGTTGGTAGCTTCAGTCCCGGCCATTGTTATAACAAATGCTTCCATAACAAGCAGGCCTGAATTGATTATACCTGCTGTTTTTGTAGACATACTTACAATACTCGTTATTCTGTTCGGGTTTATGTTTTTTAGAGCGTATATATTTTTCTGGTATCCCGCGGCATTAAATAATGAGAAGAAATACTTTGCATACAGCAGGAAAATTGTAGATAGGCATTTTTGGTCCATAGCCGCAATCATTTTGATATTTGATTTGGTGTTTGTCCTTTTTGTGTATCTGTGCACTTATATAAGCGAGCCTGTAATATACTTTTTTGTGAATTGGATTTTTTACACTCTTTTCTTCACTTTGCTTATTACCTATATCTTTTCGGCATACAGGGTTTATTCAAATAGGATAAAAGAAAGAATGTAAAACAAAGAATAGTGAACAGGGGCAAGAAAATTAGTTTTTAAAAAAGCTTCAAACGTAGCTTGCTTCTGTTCTCTATTCTCTGTTCCCTATTTTGCAAAATTATGTTTTCCTATTCTGATAACTACCGGCCTTGACCAAATCCATTTG
>DULF01000226.1 GCA_012840535.1 Clostridiaceae bacterium | reverse complement strand
TTGAAAAAGGACGGACTTTATTGGATGCCGGTGACAGGTCGTTTGTGGACGCTCCTATTGATGAGAATAAGATGACGGTACTTTTGTTCACATCGGGCACGACAAGCATGTCAAAAGGTGTTATGCTGTCACATGCAAATCTAGCTGCCAACGTTACAGGCATAAGCACAGTACTTTATGCAGGTCCAGGCGATGTCTATCTTTCGTTGCTGCCGCTTCACCATACTTTCGAAAATACGATTGGACTGTTGTATATGGTGCATTGCGGAGTATGTGTTGCTTATTGTGACGGTATAAAATACGTTGCGCAAAATCTTAAGGAATATAATGTAACGCTGCTTGTGGCTGTTCCTGCTATCTTGGAAGCTGTTTATAGACGAGTAAAAGACGGTATCAAAAAATCGGGGAAAGAGAAATTATTCAATATTCTTTTAATAATATCTGATATACTCCGTTTTATAGGCATAGATGTAAGGAGAAAACTGTTTAAAAACATATTTAACCAACTTGGTCCAGGATTGCGCTTATCGGTTTCAGGTGCTGCCCCATTAAATCCTGAGGTTATTACGTTTTTTAATAGAATTGGACTTAAGCTGCTTGAAGGTTATGGCCTTACTGAGACATCTCCCGTTGTAACTACAAATAATGATTTTGTTAACAAACCTGGCACAGTAGGTTATCCATTGGCAGGAATAGAAGTATCAATTGACTCTCCTGATGAAAATGGAATGGGAGAAATTATTGTACGTGGTGCTAACGTAATGCTTGGGTATTATGAAGATGAAAAGGCAACGGGAGAAGCAATTAGTGCTGACGGTTGGTTCAGGACGGGAGACCTTGGCATAATTGACGAAGAAGGATTTTTGAAGATCACCGGCCGTGCAAAATCAATGATTGTGCTTGCAAATGGAAAGAAAGCGTTTCCGGAGAAGTATGAGGCTTTATTGAACAATATACCCGGCGTGAAGGAATCTTTTGTATGGGGGAACAAGGCTCCAGACGGAGACGTTGAGATATGCGCAAAATTGGTTATTGATAAAGAGAAGTTAGAGGCAGAACGGGGTAAAGTACCTGCGGAGGAGGAGCTTGCCAATTACTTCAGCACTGCAATAAAAGAGATAAATAAGACAATCCCAAGATATAAGATTATTCGCTATTTTGTAATGTCAACGGAGGATGTTATTAAGACAACAACCTTAAAAATCAAAAGATCTCTGGAATATGATAAAATAAAAGCACTACTTGATAAAGCAGGGCTGGACATGAGAAGCGCTAACGGAAAATTTTTGGAAAACCTAATTCCTGGAGCTGGGGACAGTCCTGTAGGATAATTAGAATTATTTTAAAACTAATATTCTGTTTATTAATTAGCTATCCACTAATATATAAACAAGTAGCTATGCTTGTTTATTTTTTTATTAAAAAAGAAGGAATGTCCCCTCTTTTATCCCCTCTTTTATGATATAATCATAATAAGATAAAAAATCACACAGAAATGTTATGTTCTAACATGGTAGTGAAATTAAATTACAAACGAATAATAATGGAGGGATTCTAATGTTGAGCGAAGCGTGGAAAAAGTTACAGAATGGAAGCGATATACGTGGCGTTGCTTTGGAAGGTGTAGAAGGAGAGCATGTCAATTTAACGCCGGATATTGCCCAAAAAATAGCATGTGCCTTTGCCACCTGGCTGGCAAGTAAAAAAGGTAAACCATTTCACGAACTAAAAATATCCGTGGGAAACGACTCCAGAATCTCCGGACCAACTCTTAGGGAAGCCGTAATAAAAGGGTTGGCAGAAATGGGCTGCAATGTGTATAACTTTAATCTCGCGTCAACACCTGCCATGTTTATGTCTACAGTAATGCCCGGCTATGAGTATGATGGGGCGGTCATGCTTACTGCAAGCCATCTTCCTTTTAACAGAAACGGTCTTAAGTTTTTCACATATGAAGGAGGGCTTGAGAAAAAAGATATAACTGATCTTCTTGAACTGGCAGAAGCCGGAGTATTCCAATTTTCACAACAAAAAGGAACAGTAACCGAAGTTGATTTTATTTCAGTATATGCCGCGGATCTTGTAGAAAAAATCCGCAAAGGCGCTAATGATCCTGATGATTATATGCATCCGCTGAAGGGATTAAGGGTAATAGTAGATGCCGGAAATGGTGCCGGTGGATTCTTTGTTGATAAAGTGCTAAAGCCCCTGGGAGCGGATACGACTGGAAGCCAATTCTTAGAACCTGACGGATCATTTCCAAACCATATACCAAACCCTGAAGACAAAACTGCAATGGAGTCAATACGTAAAGCCGTACTTGATAACAATGCCGACTTTGGCATCATATTTGATACTGATGTTGACCGTGCAGGGGCAGTTGACAAGAACGGAAAAGAAATAAACAGGAACAGGATAATAGCATTGATGTCGTCCATTGTTCTGGAAGAACACCCTGGGTCAGTTATAGTCACCGACTCTATCACTTCTGATGAGTTGAAGGTATTTATTGAAGAGAAACTCGGAGGAGTCCATCACAGGTTCAAACGCGGTTACAAAAACGTGATTAATGAAGCAATAAGGTTAAACAACATAGGCCAGGAATGCCACCTTGCAATAGAAACTTCAGGACACGGAGCTCTTAAAGAAAACTATTTTCTCGATGATGGCGCATACATGATAGCAAAAATACTGATAAAAATATCAAAGCTCAGAAGAGAAGGAAAGACTATAGATGTGCTTTTAAATGAACTTAAAGAGCCGCTTGAAGCAAAGGAATTCAGGATGAATATACATGAAAAGGACTTCAAAACTTATGGAAACAAGATTATCGATGAATTGAAGGAGTATGCCGAGAAAACGGAAGGCTGGCTTGTTGTTCCAAACAATTATGAAGGTATAAGAGTGTCCTTTGATAAAAACAATGGTGATGGGTGGTTTTTACTGAGACTGTCTCTGCATGACCCGCTGATGCCGTTGAATATTGAGTCAAGAATTTCAGGAGGCGTAAAGATTATCGCGTCAAAGCTGCTTGATTTTCTTAGCAGATATGATAACCTTGACATTTCACCCCTAAAAAATTATATCGGATAAGGTTATGAAGGCTAAAAGCCGGATGCATGCGCTTAAAGATAAGGGGACTTTCCTTGAAAAATAATTTAAGTAAAGGAGTGTCCCCTAACTTTTTTTGATCTCTGTTTTTCTTACTTTTATATTTTTCCATTTTCCAGAGCGGTATCGTAAATAGACAATGGCTGAACGGGTATACTGGTCTAGCAAAAGAGCCACCCACGCTCCAATAAGTCCCCATTTAAATATGTGGACGAATATATAGGCTATAATGACGCGGAATATCCATATACCGATAGCAGAAGCAAAAAGGGGATAAATGGTATCGCCCGCGCCTCTCAATGCGCCTGCGAGGGTGAGCTGTGTTGACTGGCCTGGCTGTGCCAGTGCCAGTATTTTTAGCACAACTCCTGCCATTGCGGCAACTGTGGTTTCCTTAGTATATAATCTTGCCAGAGGGTGTGAAAATAATATAAATACAAGGCCTACGAAGCAAGCGACTGCCATCGATATACGATGAACTGCCGAGGAATTCTTTTCAGCCCTCTGTTCATCGCCGGCCCCAAGGCTTTGTCCTATGAGGGTGGTGGCAGCAACGCCGAAGGCCATGCTTGGTGCAAATGACAACCCGCTTATGTTCAAACCTATTTGATGAGCTGCAAAGTCTTCAGTGCCGAGGCCGGAAACAGTGCGGGCAAAGAGCATTAGACCGCTTTGCAGGATAAATTGCTCCAGAGCAGCCGGCAATCCTATTGAAAATACTCTTTTTATTATATCAAGATCGATTCGGTAATTGTCTTTAATCTTCAGAGTAATAAGCGTCTTGCGGGAAAAGAAAACTACGTAAAGTCCTGCCAGACACGCTATAAACCTCGAAGCAGTAGTGGAAACGGCAGCTCCTGCCACACCCCACTTAGGGAAACCAAGCTTTCCGTAAATAAGCGCATAATTTCCAAAAACATTAAGCAAATTGCTCCCTACGTTATATAACATAGGAATAATTGTTTCGCCTGCACCACGAAGAGATGCGGTTATGCCCATTGTTACTGATTGAAACAGAAGCCCTGCTGAGACAATCTGAAGGTACTTGATAGCATCGTCAAATGTATCGGCTTTAGCACCCATGAATTTTACAATCGGTGCAGCCAAAGCGATACCAATTAAACTCATTATTACTCCAAGAAAAATATTTACTAAAAGAATTTGACGGGTTACGGCACGGGCTCGTTTTAAATGCTTTCCGCCAATATTCCAAGCAACCAGAGTAGTAGTTCCGACATTAACCGCAGCAAAGATTGCCAGCAGCAAAAAAATAGGCTGGATTGTCAAGCCTACTGCAGCAATTGCGGATGCGCTTAAATTACCTACCATAATCATGTCAACCATGCTAAACATGGTAGACATAACCAGTTCAATAAACGCAGGCCAGGTTATTGCAAAAATTTCCTTCAGCATTAGACTTTTTTCTTGCGATTTGTGAATTACTTCCAGTTTTTCCCCGTTTTTGCATTCTGTAACTATTTGAGCCAAATTTTTTAACCTCTTTCCGGAGTTCCTATTCCAAATGAGTTTTTGAATCCTTTGTTTATTAGATAATTATATACTAATAAATTTAATTTGACAAATAATGAACAGTTCTTCGAGCTTACGCTCTTTGACCCGGCGCCTAAATCCCCGATTTATCCGTATAGCAAGGAACTATATAACATTAACAGATCCGATTGGTGGTCAAAAGCGATTATAAGGTGTATAATTTAATTACATGCAGAAATTAACATACTAAAATAAGGTGGTTTTAATGGCAGAATTCAAACCTTTAGAATTAAGCGACATGGATTTGTTTCATAAATATCTTGGAGAATACAGCTTCAGCACCTATGAATATACTTTCCTTACATTATATATATGGAGGAAGATGTGTAATGTAGCGTATAGTATTATTGACGATGCTTTAATAATAAAGAAATCAACTAAAAGTACAGGCTCGTATTTTATGCAGCCTTTAGGGTATACCAAAGAGAGTTTAAAAAATATTGTAATAAAGCTTGATGAAATAAGAAAAAGCCGTACTGACTTTAAAAGTTTATTCAGGGATGTGGAGTTGCCTTTTATAAATGAGCTTATAGATAACTTTGGTTATAATATTTGCATTTGCGAGGATGTCAATAACTTTGATTATATATACAGTTCCAAACAATTAATATCATTATCGGGGCGTAAATACCACCGCAAGAAAAATTTGTACAATCAGTTTATAAAGAAATATCATTATGAGGTCAGGGAATTGCATGATAAATACGTAATCAAGGATTGCATTGATTTTGCAGAAGATTGGTATTATAGCAGAGAAAAAAAAGACGAGCAATTGGGTTTTGAACTGGAAAGTATCAAAGATATCCTTGCGAACCGGGAGATATTAAATATAAAGGGTATTGCAGTATACGTTGACGGACGCATAGCAGGCTTTTCCATAGGTGAAAAGGCAAATAGTAAAATGGCAATTGTCCATATAGAAAAAGGAAATCTCGAGTACACCGGTATATATTCATTTTTAAACAAAACTTTGGTTGAAAAATATTTTAAGGATGTCAATTTTATAAACAGGCAGGAAGACCTAGGTATAGCAGGACTGAGAAAAGCAAAGATGTCGTATAATCCTGTCCGGTTGGAGAAGAAATTTATTGTGGATTTATCGTTGTAATTTCATGCTTTTGTTTCTAATAAAAGCAGGGTCAACATACGAGGAGGATTAGTTATGAGAAATCTACTTGCAGGAGATAACATTAAGCTAACGGCTATAAAAGAGAGCGATTTGCCGGTAATGGAAGAGTGGTTTAATAATGTAGGATTTTTAAGATTCTATGATATGCTGCCTGCCATGCCGAAATCTAAAAAAAAGATTGAGGAAATGATACGAGGTTATGAGGATTCGGAAGGAAGATGCATCTATGCCGTAAGAGATAATGACACGGGGAAGATTATCGGAGTTGCAGGTTTTGACGAGATTATATGGAGTAACGGTGTAGCCACGGTTTTTATAGGAATAGGTGATAATGGGTTTTTAGGCAAGGGCCTTGGAAAGGAAGCACTAAAACTTCTTCTTGATTTTGGATTCAATGAATTAAATTTTTACAGAATACAATTAAATGTAATTTCATATAACAAAACTGCCATAAACTTGTATGAGAGTTTAGGATTTGTAAGGGAAGGCACTTACAGAGAATTCATATTAAGGGACGGAAAAAGATATGACTTGTACCTTTACGGGCTTTTAAAGGATGAATGGAAAACATTGATTGAAAGGATGGAAGCAAAGTGATAAATATTAAAGGAGTTTCCAAAAGCTATAACAAGAGCGGAATAAAGGCAGTGGACAACTTAAACTTTCATGTAAGGCCGGGAGAGATATTTGGTTTCCTAGGTCCGAACGGAGCCGGCAAGACAACCACAATCAAAATGATTGTCGGGCTTTTAAATCCTGATGAAGGAAGCATAACCATTAAAGGCTTTGATAATCAAAAGCAGCCTATTGAGGCAAAGAGAAATATTGGATATGTACCTGACAACCCAGAGGTGTATGACCGGATTACAGGGATTGAGTATCTTAACTTTTTGGGAGATGTTTACCAGGTACCTCCGGATATAAGAAAAGAACGCATAAGGTATTTTCTGGAAATGTTTGATTTGACAGATGCTGCGTCTGACCTTATCAAAAGTTATTCACATGGGATGAAGCAAAAAATCATTATTACAGGGGCTTTACTCCATGATCCTGCGTTATGGGTGCTGGATGAGCCTATGGTAGGTCTGGATCCGAAATCTTCCCATTTACTCAAAGAGCTTATGAGAAAGCATTGTGAGAAGGGTAATACAGTATTCTTTTCTACCCATATACTTGAAGTCGCAGAGAAACTGTGCGACAGGATAGGCATAATCCATAAAGGAAAACTTATTGCGATAGGCACTATGGAAGAGCTGCGCAAGGGTGATAATATCGAGTCCCTTGAAAATATATTCCTGGAGTTGACTGAACAATGAGAGTATTCATGTCTCTTTTAAAATTAAACCTGAACCTGAATTTCGGTATATCTGACCTGAAATACAGATTCACAAAGGAAAAGAAAAAAAGATGGGAGCCTGTCCTGGTTGTTCTGGGAGTAATTATTGGTTTTGTGCCACTTATTGTTTTTTATTCGATATTTTTGAACGGCGTATTTTCCGTTGGGCTTACCCTTAACCAGCCTGAATTGGTTTTAGTCATAGCGTTTTTATCAGGGCAATTGGTGGTGTTTGTATTTGGTATATTTTATATAATGAGCACATTTTATTTTTCGAAGGATCTTAACGCCCTGATTCCGCTTCCTTTAAAGCCATACCAGGTATTGGGAAGCAAGATGGTTGTGGTTATGGTGAACGAGTATATTACTTTGTTACCCATCCTTCTGCCGTCAGTTATTATTTTCGGTACAAGAACAGGCCAGGGCTTTCTATATTGGATCAAGGCACTTTTACTAATTTTGGCTTCACCTGTGATTCCCCTTGTTCTGGATGCCTTGCTTGTATTGGTACTGATGCGTTTTATAAATTTAAGAAGGAGCAAGGATTTGCTGTCTGTCGTTGTAGGTTTGCTTGGCATGTTTATTGGACTGGGAATCAATTTTATTGTTAGAAGGATCCCTAAAGGAAATGAGCAGGAGTTTTTAAGGAATATTTTAACCAGTCAATCAGGAATGATAAAGCTTATTTCGCAAAGGTTTCCTCCAAGTTTATGGGCAACGCTGGGGTTGTCAAGGCAAGGACTGGAGGGAGCAGGGTATTTGGCGCTTTTTATTGTCGTCAGTATATTATTGTTTCTAGTTCTCATATGGTTGGGTAACAAAATATTCTATAAAGGTGTGCTTTCAGGGCAGGAAATTGTCCGTAAGAAAAAAGCATTTTCAACGGAAGAAGCAAACCGCAAATACGGTAAATTCTCAACTCCTGTGTTGGCAATACTGCGCAGGGAATGGATGCTTCTTTTAAGGACTCCGGTATATTTCCTAAATGGACTGGTAGGCGTAATAATAGGGCCTTTTATTCTGGTTTTTATGTTTTTTACAGGCAATCAATCAAGCGAATTAGATCAGTTGATTTCTGTTCTTCAAAATGAAAGCTTAAGCGTTTATGTAACTTTGGGGGGACTTGGACTAGCGCTGTTTACCGCAGGAATGAATGTTGCCGCATCTACAGCGGTGTCAAGGGAAGGGAAGACTTTCTGGATAGCGAAAATGATACCCGTACCCCCGAAACAGCAGGTTATGGGCAAATATATCAATGGGTTTTCCGTATCCGAAATAGGGGTATTGCTTACAGCAATACTGCTTGCTGCCTTCCTTAAGATTTCCATAGTAAAAACCCTTGTAATTATTATTCTGGGGACACTCGGCGCCATGCTTCTTTCAGTGCTTAACTTATTAATAGATGTGCTTCATCCGAAACTGGTATGGAATAACCCAACAGAGGCAATGAAGCAGAATATGAACGGTCTCCTTGGTATGCTGATAAGCATGCTTGTATTGTTTATTCTTGCAGGGATTACCATATTAATGCTTATAAAAGGCCTGTCAGAGTGGTTGATTTATATAGTTTTGGGAGCTGTGATGTGTATAGCATCAATAATAAGCTTTAAGGGTTTATTTGCCGTTGCAGAAAGACAGTACATGAAGATTGAAGTATAAGTATGTATAACATAATATTGGAATTGGCATTAATCCTTGGGAAAACGGTGTGCATAAAAGCATAAACGCCTTATATAACAAAGGACGGTTGTAACCAACCGTCCCAATAAACTTTCGCAATATCTTTATATATTGCAACTACCTATTCGGAAAGTTATACTCTTGCCAGTACCTTCTTTAACTTAGCAAACCTGGGCAGTCCGTCTTCAATGGGAGGCCTGGATTCGCCCTGTATAAGGGGAAGAGCATATTTGATAAATTCTTCCTTTATGCCGTTTCCTTCTTCATTTATCCATTCTCTTGGAACTTTCTTTTCAACGTTTGCTACGTCGGTAAGGTTCACTAATTTGATGTTGCATTTATATTCAGGCCCTTCAGCCCTTTCAAACGCTACCATTTTGTCTGTTATTCCCTGGACTGCGTATTGAACTGCTGCCTGTCCTGCCATGTATGCTTCGTTCACGTCAGTCAATGAGCCAAGGTGAGCAGCGCATCTTTGAAGGAGGCTGAACTCAATTCCGCGTACCTTTGCGCCAGTTTTTTGTTTGACGATGTTTGCAAGGGTTGCAGCAAGGCCCCCAAGCTGGGCATGTCCAAAGGAATCCTTAGTTTTTGCAAGGTCGGAACCGTATTCTGAAATATATTTTCCGTCCTTGTCCTTGATACCTTCTGATACAGCTACGATAACCTTGCCGTTTTGCTTATATATACTCATTGTATCTTCAAGGAATTTATCCATATCAAACGGGATTTCCGGCAAGTAAATCAAATCAGGCCCGTTGCCTTTATAGGATGCCAATGCGGCTGCAGCGGTGAGCCATCCGGCATTTCTGCCCATAATTTCCAGGATGGTTATCATTCCTGTGTCGTAAACTCTTGCATCATGATATACTTCCATAATAGAAGTAGCAATATATTTTGCAGCGCTTCCATAGCCAGGACAGTGGTCAGTTCCCCACAGGTCATTGTCTATTGTCTTGGGAACGCCCATAACTCTGCATTCATAGCCAACCTTCTGCATGTACTTGCTGACCTTGTTGCAGGTGTCCATTGAGTCGTTTCCGCCGTTGTAGAAGAAGTACCTGATGTTGTATTTCTTGAATACTTCCAGGAGCCTCTTGTAGTCTGTTTCGTCTTCTTCAGCATTT
>DULF01000225.1 GCA_012840535.1 Clostridiaceae bacterium | reverse complement strand
TCCTTAATAATCTATGGTTTTTATTGATTGTCCCGGTGCAAATGCTGTTGGCGCTTGTGCTTTCGGTTCTCATGGATGAAAAAGTCATAGGGAAGGCGTTTATAAAGACAGCGTTTTTTTTGCCGTATGTAAGCAGCTTTGTAGCAGTTGCCTTGATTTGGTTCCAATTGTTGAATCCATCAGAAGGGCCGGTAAACAATATTTTAAAAAGCATAGGAATTGCCAACCCGCCGAAATGGTTCGGCAGCTCGCACTGGGTTAAGCCTTCAATAGCAATGATGATGACATGGAAAAACCTGGGATATAATATTATATTATATACTGCAGGATTGCAAGGTATTCCAAATACATTATATGAGTCTGCAGATGTAGACGGGGCTTCTGCGATAAGAAAATTCTTTTCCATAACCGTGCCCATGATATCTCCGGTTTCATTTTTTATACTTATACTGTCTGTTATCAATACGTTTCTCATGTGGTCCAACATCCAGATACTTACGCAGGGCGGGCCGGGCAGTTCAAGTACCGTAATAGGCTATTACATTTACAAGGTCGCTTTCAGCAACAGCAAAATGGGATATGCAAGTGCTATTTCATGGGTTTTGTTTTCAATTATACTTGTGTTTACTCTTTTACAATGGCGCGGCCAGAAGAAATGGGTCAATTACTTATAAAGGAGGACTCAAATTGCATTTGCTTAAGAGATATAATCTGATTATCGTTGTAAAAAACCTTTTCTTAATAATAATGGCAATAATCATGGTCGTACCTTTTTTATGGATGATTTCGGCTTCATTCAAAGTTCCCTCACAGATTTTTGAATTTCCTATAAAATGGATTCCTGATCCGATATCATTCGATGGATACAAATATGTTTGGCAGCGGCCAATTATTGGAGTTACATTTGGCAAGTTTTATCTTAATTCAATCAAGGTAGCCCTCATTGTTTTGGTGGGAACTTTCTTTTCCTGTTCTTTGGCAGCGTATGGATATACAAAAATACATTTTAAAGGAAGAGATGCTATTTTCCTGCTGAAGATTGCTACAATGATGATTCCGTTTCAGGTAATCATGGTGCCTACATTTATTGTTTACAGGAACCTGGGTCTTGTCGACACCCATGCGGCATTATGGCTTATAGCTTTTCTTGGTACACCATTCGGCACATTTCTGCTCAGGCAGTTTTTCTTAACAATTCCGGACGAGTTATGCGAGTCAACCAGGATTGACGGTGCCGGACATTTCCGGATTTATTGGCACATTATACTCCCGTTAAGCAAACCGGCTCTTGTCACACTGTTGATTCTGACATTTGTTGTTACCTGGAACGATTATGAAACACCGTTGCTTTACCTGAGAAGCCCAAACCTGTTTACCATTCCTCTGGGCCTGAGAGCAATGGCAAGTGACATTGAGTATTCAAATGAGGCAGGGAACATGGCTGGCGCTGTGAGTGCCGTAGTTCCAATACTCATAGTCTTTATCGCAGCCCAAAAGTATTTTATAAAAGGAATAGCTTTTACTGGAATAAAATCATAAAAATTTTTGGGAGGAAAGTTATGGACAGAAGCATTAAAAGCAAACTTGGAATAGGAGTTATTGGTACCGGACCAATGGGAATGCATCATTTGAAGGGTATAAGGGTTCACCCCAGGCTCGAATTGAAAGCGGTTTGCGACATTAATATAGAAAGTGCATGTGCAGCTGCAAAAGAATATGGCATTTCCTCATACTACAGTGATTACAGGGAGCTTATTGCACGCAGCGACATTGACTTGGTTATTATTGCAACGCCTGACCATTTTCACAGCGAGCAAACAATAGCCGCTCTGAGGGAAGGCAAACACGTGCTCTGTGAAAAGCCCATGGCGCTAACTTTGGATGAATGCAGGGCCATGATTGCGGAGTCCGAGAGAACCGGGAAAAAGCTGATGATTGGGCAGATAAGCAGATATGCGCCCAGTTTTGTCCTGGTAAAGAAATTGATTGAAGAAGGATACATCGGGGAGATGTTCTTTGTTGAATCTGAATACGCACATGACTATTCTGAACTGGCCGGTGTCGGGAACTGGCGCAAAGACCCTATCATTCTCAGGCAACCCTTTTTAGGCGGAGGCTGCCATTCAGTTGACCTGTTAAGATGGATTGCAGGAGACCCATATGAGGTTGCTGCGTATTCCAACAGAAAAGTGCTCAAAGATTGGCCGGTTGACGACTGTACAATTGCGATAATGCGCTTCCCGAATGATGTAATCGGCAAAGTTTTAGTTTCTGTAGGCTGCAAGCGGAATTATACAATGAGGTCTGTATTTTACGGGGACAAGGGAACCATTATTGCTGATAATACATCATCATATATTACAGTATACAAAGAAAGCATAGCCGGAGAAAAAAGCCTGTTTGAAGGCGTTCAGCAGCAGACCGTCGGCATGCAGATTCCGGTTGAACCAAACCATCACAACGCTTTTGGTGAGATTAATGACTTTGTGAATATTATTTTAAACGACCTGCCTGTTCAAACAGATGGCCGTCAGGGAGCGGCAACCGTAGCAGCCTGCCTTGCTGCTGTTGAGTCAGCTGCGAAAGGGGAAAAGGTGGTTGTCAATTACGATTTCTAGGTTGGAGAGATAAATATGGAGAGGAAATTGTTAGCCGGCACATGGAAGACAAATATAACTCCGCCTCTTGGGATTGCCCTACCTGGAGGCTTTACTGAAAGACGGGCGCAGGAGATTCAGGATGAATTGTATTCGAATGCCATAGTGATAGACGACGGCAACAGGGAAATAGCACTCGTCTCGGTGGATGTATGTGTTATCCACAATAATATATGCAAGGACATATACAGGCTGATTGAAGCTGGTTGCAACATAAAAGAGGAAAATATCCTGCTGGCTGCTACGCATACCCATAACGGTCCCAAACTCGGCGATATTTTCGTTGGAGTCGAAGATACCTGGGAGGAATACGTTGAGAATTTTAAGAAATGCGTAGCATCTTCCGTTATAATGGCCAGGAAAAGAAAAAAGCCGGTAAAGATAGGTGCGGCTTTTGGCATAAATGACAGGTACGTTTTTAACCGGAGGCTTAAAAAGCCTGACGGAAGCGTGGTTATGAATTTTGCTGAAAAAGAATACCTGCAGGATTGTATTGACAGCGGAATTACAGATAATGAAGTAAGCTTCTTTGTTTTCGAAGATAGTTTTCACAAACCTTTTGCATTTATTGTAAATTATGCCAATCATAACAATGCCATGGGTGATGTCCCAAACATAAGCCCGGATTGGGCTGGACAAATTTCAAAGATTCTTTCCAGGATTTACGGAAATGAAGTAGTTACACTTTTTTTACCTGGAGCATGCGGCAACATCAATTGGATTAATTATAAGGACTTAAGCCAGAACTTTGGACCGGAGCTTGTAGAGAAAATAGGAACGTCGATTGCCGGCACTATACTTGAGAGAATCTGTGATGTCGAGTATCCGGAGGTCGGCCGGATAGATATTATGCATAACAAGCTTTTGATTCCCGACCGTCCGTTTTGTGAATATGACACGAAAGAGGACAACACATTTGGAAAGAATGAAGGGTCAAGGATAATTTTCGCCCAATATGCAAAGGAGAAAGAAATAGCTTCAGGCAAAGAACTTCCTGTCAATGAAGTTGATATTTGCGTTGTAAGCTTTGGGAAAGACATGGCTATAGCTGCCAATCCTGCAGAATTGTTTGTGGAGTATGGCCTTCAGATAAAAAAGAATTCCCCGTTTAAATACACAATGATTTCCGAACTTACTAACGGGTATGTCGGCTACGTCTGCACGAAGCATGCATTTGAGGAAGGCGGATACGAGGTGAGAAAGACTAACAATTCAAGCCACCTGGAAATCGATGCAGGCGAAAAAATCGTAAAAGCCAGCGTTGAGCTCTTAAAAACGCTCCACAACAATTGTCAGAATGCCTTTTAATTATAGTTTGTGAAATTATGCCAATGTACTAATTAATATAACGGGAGGGTCATAATGAATAACAGAGAAAGGGTAAAGGCCATATTAAACTATGAAAACTATGATCATATGCCTGTTGTGCATTTCGGTTTTTGGGAGGAATTATTGCAAAAGTGGGTAAAGGAAGGGCATTTAAAACCGGAGGAAATTGAAGGTTATGCCGATGGAAATGAGAAAGACAATATCATTTCCGGAAAACTTGGATTTGACTTTAACTGGATGACTGTATTTACCGACAATTCCGATGTTTTATCATCAATTTTTCCCAAGTTTGAGAGAAAGGTGCTGGAAGAGTTTCCGGACGGGAAAATAAAGGTTATAAACGAATATGGCGTCATAGAACTTGAAAAGCCCGGATCAAGGTCAATACCTACGGAAGTTGACCACCTTTTAAAGGACAGAAAAAGCTGGGAAGAATACTTCAAACCAAGATTGCAGTATTCCGACAGCAGGATTGATTGGGAAAAATTAAGACGGCTAAAGGAGAATGATGACAAAAGGCAGGAGCCATTAGGCATTTTCTGCGGAAGCCTGTTTGGCCAGATCAGAAACATGATGGGTATTGAAGGTGTTAGCTACCTTTATGCAGATGACGAGGAACTATATGACGAAATTATTAATACTGTAGGAGAGTTATGTTATAAAGTTACAAAGAAAATACTGGAATCAGGTGTAAAGTTTGATTTCGGACATTTTTGGGAGGATATTTGTTTTAAAAACGGTCCGCTGGTATCACCGGAAATCTTTAACCAAAAGGTAGGACCTCATTATAAAAGAATAACAAGCCTGCTTAATTCTTATGGCATAAATATTGTTTCTGTTGACTGTGACGGCATGATCGATGCGTTAATTCCAACGTGGCTTGATAACGGAGTTAATACAATGTTTCCCATAGAGGTGGGAACATGGAATGCGAGCATTGCCCCCTGGAGGGAAAAATACGGAAAGCAGATCCGCGGAGTAGGCGGAATGAACAAAAACGTGTTTGCAGAGGACTATGCGGCAATTGACAAAGAGATCGAGAGGTTAAAGCCGTTAATTGAAATGGGAGGGTACATACCCTGTCCTGACCACCGCCTTCCCCCGGCAGCAAAGTGGGAGAACATACAGTACTATTGCGACAGAATGAGAAAAGAGTTTTAGCCCTGCCATTTCCACAAAAAATGTGTTATGTATTGTTTTGTCCATGGAAAATATGGTACAATCATAATGAATTATTCTAATGCTTTGATTCGGGGGGCTTGAAAATTGGACGTTTTTATGGAAAAAATAGTAGCTAGGAAAAAAGGACCTAAGGATTTTTTGTTTTCTGTAGGTGTGATCCTGGCAGGTCTTATTATAGCTTTTATAACTTTGCAAATACCGATTTTAAACAGTTTTTTTGTTTTAATTCTCGTGGGTGTGATTTACGGTATTTATTACCTTATAACTTCAAGGAATATTGAGTTTGAGTATATAGTTACAAACGGTTACCTTGATATTGATAAAATCATAGCACGCAGAAAGAGAAAAAGAATATTCAGCGCTGACTGCAAAGATTTTGATATCGTGGCAAAATTCAACCGGTTTGGTTCAGGCAGCAATGTTTTGCAGAATAGTCAAAAAACCATTGAGGCTGTAAGTTCAATGGAATCAAACGGTATTTACTATATTACCCTGAATTATAAGGGAGAAAAGACTACAGTGCTCTTTGAGCCTGACGAAAGGATGTTGAAATCGTTCAAAAGCATTATACCTCGCAAAGTCGAAATATAGAGCTTTATTAAATTATATGCATTATAAATACTTGTCCTTATTCCGTATGAAATTATGAGAAGCGCTTTATGCGCTTTTTTTATAATATTTCATAAATCTTAGCAATTATGTAACCTTTTTTAAGGGATTGTAGAATGAATTATTTTATATTAATATTATTTATACTAAAGTATTGTATTATAATGTAATGGAAATCATGGATTTTCGGATGCAAGCTGAAATTTTAGCAGTTTATTTGATATTTTGGGGGTTTTGAGTTGAGGAAAGCATTTATGGCTGTTATTGTATTCTTGTTTGTAATAATGTTTTTAGGAGGCGCTGGTTATTTAATATATTACTTTTTGTCCATGGAAAATCAGGAGGTAATTCCGGCTTTTAGTGAGCAAAACATTAACCTTGTTATTGAAGGGGACGTGATTACTGAAAAGCATGATCCCAGGATAGTCGAAGAAGAGATTTTGATTCCCTTTGATACCATAAAAAAATATATAGACCCGTATATTTACTGGGATGAGAAAGCCAGGAAGGTAACGGTCACAACGAAAGACAGAGTTATCAGGATGAAGACGGAAAACCTTACCGCCATGGTAAATAATGAGCCTATGGAACTCAATATTCCTGTAATTGAGGATGGCGGGGTTATTTATATACCCATTGAGTTTTTAAGCGACTTTTATAATATAGAGGTATCATATTTAAGAGAAAACAATGTTATAATAATTGATTTCAAAAACAGTGTTGTACAGCAGGCCGGACTGATAGACGAAAAGGCTGTCATAAGAAGCGGACGCTCAAGGCGGTATCCTATAGTTAAGAAATTTGATGCAGGCGTTGTGAATGATGAAACGCTGAGGGTTTTTGAAGAGTATGATGAGTGGTATAAGGTAAGGGCATCTGATGGTACAATAGGTTATATTGAAAAAAGGTTTGTCGTCATAAAAAGAATTTTTGTAAATAAACTCCCGGAGATGGAGAGCGGCAATAATGCGTGGAAACCGGAGGACGGGAAAATAAACCTGGTTTGGGAGCAGGTATACAGCAAAAGAATAGATGTGTCGGCTATAAGTAAAATGGAAGGATTGGATGTTGTATCTCCAACGTGGTTCCAGGTAGAAAATGAACATGGCAAACTTATTAACCGCGCGGATGCAAAGTATGTAGAGTGGGCCCATAGCAACGGATATAAGGTATGGGCCCTTTTGGCAAACAACTTCAGTGATTCCGCAATGACAAAAAAGCTTTTGAACAGCACCGATGCAAGGGAAAACCTGATCAGGGAACTTCTTGCTTATGCTGCTTTATATAAGCTTGACGGGATAAATATAGATTTTGAAAATGTGGATAAGGAAGATAAAGACGTCCTTACGCAGTTTGTCAGGGAGGCGGCTCCGTTGCTCAGGGAACAGGGCCTGGTGGTGTCAATAGATATAAACCTTCATCCTTGTTATGACAGGAAAGCCCTTGCAGAAGCTGTAGATTACGTAATGATTATGGCATATGACCAGCACTGGAAAGGAGGAGGAAAGGCCGGATCCGTTGCACAGCTGGTGTGGGTGGAGAGTATTATAAAGGAGTTTTTAAAGACAATTCCCAGGGACAAGTTTATTCTTGGTATACCTCTTTATACCCGGCTCTGGACTGAAGAAGTCAATGGAGAAGGCGGAATAAGCCTGTCCAGCAAGGCTTTGTCAATGGAAGATGCCAGAAAAGTGGTTGAGGAAAACAATGCAGAGGTATTATGGGATGAAGAAAGCGGGCAATTCTATGCGGAGTTCAAAGACGGAAAATTAACCCATAAAATATGGATGGAGGATGTGAACTCTATTAATCTTAAGTCATCCCTGGTGCATAAATACAGGCTGGCAGGTGCTGCATCCTGGAGCAGGAATTTTGCCATCCCTCAGGTATGGGAAGTTTTTAACAGGAATTTGAAGTTAACTATGGATTATTACGAGTGGAAGGAGCAAAACAGTAATATTAAGTATGTTTATGATAATAGTAATAGTATAGGCTAGCTTATTGAAGGATATTTAAGGAGCTGATTTTATGAGCTATTATCTGGTTTTGTTATTCAGATTGTTTCTCGCATGCATTTTGGGCGGACTAATTGGGTTTGAAAGGGAACACACAAACAGGCCGGCAGGATTCAGAACGCATATACTTGTATGTGTAGGTTCTTCGCTTGTCATGATTACTTCCGAGTTTATATTTAACGAGTACTCAAGCATTGTAAACCTTGATCCGGCAAGGCTTGGGGCCCAAGTTATCAGCGGTATCGGTTTTCTAGGCGCCGGAACGATAATACGTGACGGTTTCAATGTCAGGGGGCTTACTACCGCTGCAAGCCTGTGGGCTGTGTCAGCCGTTGGTATTGCTGTCGGAATAGGATTTTATGAGGGAGCTGTATTCGCAACTGTAATTATTTACCTTACTCTGATTTTGTTAAAAAAGATGGAATTAAGTTTCGCAAAGAAGAAGAGACATAAAATAATATATATACAGGCGGATAATATTCCGGGACGTTTGGCCGCAATTACCTCTATGCTTGATAAACTGTCGGTCATAGTGCGAAAGATAGATTTTGTGAATGATGAAGAAGACGAAAGTGTCAAGATAAAACTTCTTGTAAGGCTGCCCAGTAAGCTTGCATGCGATGTGGTAAGCAAACTGACGGAGATCGAGGGCGTGCATAAGGTATACGAAGAATAGAGACCTGATAAGAATAAAAAAACAGCATGCACATGCTGTTTTTTTTATGTCAATTTTGTTACTCCGGTAAATTCCGGTACTAAACGCCGATTTTTATGAATAAAAATAGGACGTGGAGTAAAGGAGGAGTGATTAATATTGCGTAGCATGGAAACTTATGCTAAAAACACCAAAAACGCAAATTTCGAAAATAAGCCGGGATTAAGCGAGCGGGAGGCAAAACAAAGGCTTCGGCAATACGGCTATAATTTAATTTCACAAAAGAAAAAGATTTACCCGTTGAAAATCTTTTTTGCGCAGTTCAGCGATTTTATGACTTTAGTGTTGCTTGCTTCAACGGCAATATCAATTTTCATGGGTGAAATGACCGAAGCAATCACTATTATAGCAATTGTTGTTGTGAATTCAATTCTCGGATTTATCCAGGAATACAGGACAGAGAGAACGCTGGAGGCTTTGAAGAACCTTGCGGCTCCAATGGCAAAAGTAATTAGGGACGGCAGGGAGAAGACAGTACCGGCCGAGGAAATTGTGCCAGGGGATTTGATCGTATTAGAGGCAGGAGACAGAGTACCGGCAGATGCCGTTCTTACAGAAGCAAACAGTTTGCAGGTTGACGAATCCTTACTCACAGGCGAGTCAATACCGGTAGAGAAATCTTTGACAAGTAGCGCAAAAAAGAGCTTAACCTCTGTAAATACGGCTAATGCCGTATATATGGGGACTGTGGTTACCAGCGGAAGAGGGAAGGCTATTGTCACTGCAACCGGAATGCATACCGAAATGGGTAAAATAGCTGACATGATACAGAATATTGAGGATGAGGAGACTCCCCTGCAAAAGAAACTTGACCATCTTGGTAAATTAATTGTTTATGGCTGCCTCGTCATTTGCGCTATTGTTTCAATAACCGGAATTTTAAGAGGCGAGGACTTGTTTGCCATGCTGATGTCGGGAATAAGTCTTGCTGTGGCAGCAATTCCTGAAGGACTACCCGCAATTGTAACAATTGCGCTTGCCCTTGGGGTTCAAAGAATGCTTAAAAGAAATGCATTGATAAGAAAGCTGCCGGCAGTTGAAACTCTTGGATGTGCAAGTGTTATCTGTTCGGATAAGACAGGAACTCTGACGGAAAACAGGATGACTGTTAGAAAAGTATATGCAGGAGAGAATATTTTTGATGTGGGTGGAAGTGGCTACATCCCTGAAGGGGAGTTTACACTGAAAGGGAGGACAATTGACCCTTTGGAGCAAAAAGCTTTAAAACTGGCTCTTGAAATAGGAGGTCTTTGCAATAATGCGAAGATAATCAAAAAAGGGAACGGCAAAATAAAGCTTCTTGGTAAGTTAAGACCGGTTTTTTCCAATACGGGAACATGGGAAATAAGCGGAGACCCTACAGAAGGTGCATTGCTTGTAGCTGCAGCAAAGGCCGGTTTGACTGAAGAAATCCTTTCAAAGACCTATTTAAGGATTGATGAGCTGCCCTTTGACTCAGAAAGAAAATGCATGTCAGTTGTTTGTGTTGATAACAGGGGAGAAACTTATATGTTTACAAAAGGAGCCCCTGATGTAGTGATAAAAAAATGTACCAAAATATATACTTCCAGAGGGGTTTTAGATATAACTCCTGCGCTTAAAGCGGGTGTCATGAGGATTAATGACAAAATGGCAGGGGAAGCCCTGAGGGTTATAGGAGTTGCGTATAAAAAACTGGATTCCCGGAATTTTTCTTTGAAAGAATCGGAAAAAGAATTAATATTTGTCGGATTGGCCGGGATGATTGACCCTCCGAGAAAAGAGGCTTTTGAAGCGGTGCGTAAGTGCAGGATGGCAGGTATTAAGCCCGTAATGATTACCGGAGACCACAAAATCACTGCAATGGCCATTGCAAAGGAACTGGGCATATATAAAGACGGAGAAAAGGTTTTAACAGGGGAAGATCTTGAAACGATGGATGAGCATATGCTGGAGAAGGTAGCGGAAAATGCTTCAGTTTATGCAAGGGTTTCACCGAAGCACAAGCTGACAATTGTGAAAGTATTGAAGAAACTTGGCTATATTGTCGCAATGACTGGGGATGGTGTTAATGACGCGCCTGCAGTTAAGGAAGCTGATATAGGAGTTTCCATGGGAAGAACTGGCACTGACGTTACAAAGGAAGCGTCTTCCATGATTCTGATGGACGATAATTTTGCGACAATTGTGGCTGCAATTGAAGAAGGAAGGGTAATTTACAGTAATATAAGGAAATTCATACGCTATCTACTGTCATGCAATATTGGGGAAGTGCTCACAATGTTTTTGGGAACGCTGATAGGGCTGCCGATACCGCTCCTGCCTATTCAAATATTATGGGTAAATCTTGTAACGGATGGGCTTCCTGCCATAGCGCTGGGACTCGAACCGCCTGAGAAAGATATAATGATGAGGCCTCCCAGAGATTCAAGAGATACTATATTCTCAGGAGGGTTGCTGGGACTTATTGTTGTGAGAGGAATTCTGTTAGGCGTAAGCACTCTGGCTGTATTTATAAGCATACTTTATTTTACAGGAAATGTAGTTCTGGCAAGGACAGGTGGATTTGTCACACTGGTATTGACGCAGCTGACACATGTTTTTGAATGCAAATCTGAAAGAAAGACTATATTTGAAATACCGGTATTCAGCAATGTGTATTTGATTCTTGCGGTAATGTGTTCACTGGCCATGATTTTGTCGGTTGTTTACCTGCCGTTTTTGCAGCCGATATTCAAGACTGCTCCCCTTACATATAATGAGTGGTTGCTTGTTGCCGGATTTACAGCATTAGGTCCGGTGGTCACAAGCATTTTCTGGAGAAGACGCAGATAAATTGCTTTATATAACAATAAAAGAGGTGGCTTTATAGCCGCCTGTTCTATTATTTAGGCGTCGTGTATTGCATGTTTACTGTAAATTATTATTTGCATTTGTACTTTGATTGTTCATTCTCTTTAATGGAACAAACCCCTTTTTTCTGTACTCTGAAGGTGAAAGGCCGGTAAACCGTTTGAAAACAACAGAGAAGTAGTTGGGATCACAGAAACCTGTTTTCAAAGCTATTTCAGATACAGAGCTGTCTGAATTAAGAAGCAGGATTTTAGCGTGTTCAATCCTGAGTTTGTTGATATATTTCATTATGCTTGTTTTCATTTTGTTTTTGAATATATGGCTGAGATAGGACTCGCTGCAGTGGCAGAATGACGATACATCTTTTACAGTGATATTGTTGCTGTAATTCTGCCTTATATATTCCAGAGCATGGGACAGGACATAGGTCTCGGTACACAGTTTTGTAACTGATGGCGGATTTTTTATTTTATCCGTATTGACAAGTGCCGCATAAACAGCCGAGATATATTCAGCTACAATACCGAGCAGATTATTGACAAGGTTTATGTCAACAACTGAGTTCCTTGTAGATGCCAAATACTTTTTAATCAGGCTGTCAGCGTCAATATTATATTGTTTTGCTATTTTCCTGATTCGGTATTCCGAAATTTTATAATTATAATTGAACTCGCCTGCACAAATAACTCCTATTACGTAATCATTGGATATTATTGGAACTATAAATTCGCCGACCCCACAATAGCAGTAACCGAAATATGCGCTTTTCAGTTTCTGGCTTTTAGCCTTGATACTTTTTTTCATTGCAAGGCATCTGT
Source organism: Clostridiaceae bacterium (assembly GCA_012840535.1). Lineage (GTDB taxonomy): Bacteria > Bacillota > Clostridia > Acetivibrionales > DUMB01 > DULF01. The sequence goes on along the minus strand of DULF01000225.1, from coordinate 4,379 downwards.
CCCATAAAATTTGATTTGATTTTATCTGCATGCAAAAAGGGCTTTTATGAATGAGAAATGGCTGCAAGGCGCAATAAAGCTGTTCATCATAGTTTAAAAAGCCGACGAAGTCATTTATGCATATATCAAGTTTATATGTTTCACTCAAAAACATAAGATAATTCGAAATTCCGGAATATTTATCCATATAGCTTTACCTCATTAATTGGATAAAAAATTATAGGTATTGAAGATAATTTTATAATATGATCTGACAAGTTGCAAATGGTATATACGACTTTTTGCAATGAATATAAACTGAAGTAAATAATGAGTTTATAGCCAATTTACTGCCAAAATCTGTGAGTAATCCTGTCGAAAATGATTCGAGCAGAAAATCAAAGAAACTAAGTTGTTTTTTCAAGGAACTATGCCTTTATTATTATTACAATATCTGAATTAGGAATAAATATGTCAAATTAATATGGATTGAGAAAGAAAATAAGATACTTATCAAATAAGGCGTTACATAAATTTGAAATATTGGAAAAGACGACCATGATTGCTTTTAATTATTCAGTATAGTACAATATTAAAATAATACAATACACTCAATATATATAGTAGACCATAAAATATTTTATCTTATGGTGTAAGGTGAAAAGATGTATTGGAAAAAAATTTATAGATATATGACTGACTCCATTTATAAAAAACTTATACTGTCGGTTATGTTATTTATTGTGATTCCGGTTGTTCTTTTATGTATATACATTTTTAATTATTTTGAAGAGATTCTTATTCAGAATACAGCACAAAATGAATTAAATAATCTGGCTTTAATAAACCAAAATATAGGTTATACTCTGAACAGTATGATGACTACAGCCAGATATATAAGCCAGGATAAAAACATAATTTCTTTTTTAAAAAACCATAGAAACATTTCGGACATATCTTATGACTATCTTCTGAATATTGAAAGGCTCTTCGCAAGTGTGAAAGTAAATTTTCTCAGCCATAACATCCAAATTACAATTATACCAAAGACAGGGGAGATATTTACTACCTGGTCAAAAAACTTTGATGATTATTCTTTTTTGCGTGAAGAAAGATGGTATAACGATGTAATTCATTCCAGAGGCAGTTTTGTTTGGATTGCTCCTCAAAGGCAATATGTCAGATTTGGCGATGAAACCCTTGATAAAAATTTAATATCTGTAGCTACGAACATTTTTGACACCTATGTTGATAATAGCCTTGGTGTTGTACTTCTGAGCCTGAATGAAGCTGAAATGTATAAGATCCTTTCTTCGGCGGATATGCGCGGCTCCTCGGGTGAGATTTTTATTATTAACAGGGATAATATGGTAATATCACACAGGGATAAAAGTCTCATAGGTAAAAGTGTTGAAAGCATTGGTTTTGATAAGCTCGTATTTGATGCTGAAACAGGCAGTACCGAAATAAAGCTGAAGGATGGATTATTTCTGGTAAATTATCTTGTTGTAAACGATACGAAATGGAAGATTGTTCAGACAGTGCCCTACGATACACTTATATATAAAACAAGGCAATTGATAAAAAAAGTTATAACTTATAGCTTCGTAATATTAATTTTGGCTCTGTTGGCCCTATTCGTATTTTCAACCAAAATATCCCTTCGGATAAGAAAACTAATGAGCCTAATGAAAAGAATTGAAGACGGTTTTCTGGATGTAAATATAGAAATGAGCGGAAATGATGAAATTTTCGAACTAGGTCAGGCCTTTAACAAGATGATGTTAAAACAGAAGGCATTAATTCATAAAATCCAGGAGGAAGAACGGATTATAGCGGAAGAGCAAAAAAGAAATGCTGAAATAAGGCTTGAAATGTTGCTGGCACAGATTAACCCGCATTTTCTGTTTAATACCTTAAACACTATAAAGTGGACAGCCATAATGGGAGCCACGGAAACGGTTGCTGAAATGGTTACAAACCTTGGTACAATATTGGAAATGAGCATAAACAAGGGAAATGACATAATATCTCTGAGTGAAGAAATAAAAAATGTTAAGAGTTATTTATATATACAAAAAATAAGATTTGATAACCAGTTTACAACAGTGTTTGATATTCCATCTGATCTGGAGAAATGCCTGGTTCCTAAGTTTATAATGCAGCCAATAGTTGAAAATTCGATAATACATGGATTTAAAGGTATTAACCGTATTGGTGAGATAAGAATATCCGCTTACAGTGATAAAGGCAAACTGGTCATAAAGGTTCAGGATAACGGGAGAGGCATGGGATATGATGTGATTAACCGGTTTAATGATTCATACAGCGGCAATACCAATAAAAGCAGGTTAAGTGGCATTGGTATAAATAATGTTAATGAAAGAATTAAACTTTATTATGGAAGTGATTATGGTATACAAATAAAAAGCTCTGTAGGGAATGGAACTGAAGTTGTGATAATTCTGCCAAAAATTATTGAGGAGGCCGGCAATGACGAGAGTATTAATTGTGGATGATGAGTTAATTGTGAGAGTCGGAATAAAGACTATGATAGATTGGGATAAGAATGGGTTTGAAATTGTAGGTGATGCAGCTGACGGTGAGGAAGCGCTTTCTAAAATTTTTACGCTAAATCCACACATTGTACTTACAGACATCAAAATGCCAAAGCTTGATGGTATAGAATTGATTAAAAGAATAAGAGAGAAAAATAAGAATATAAAGATAGTAGTCTTAAGCTGTTACAATGATTTCGACCTTGTAAAACAGGCTATGAAGATGGGTGCAAGTGATTATATATTAAAACTGTCGATAAGAAAAGAAGAACTACTGGAAGTAATGAACAATCTTAAGATTCAGATTTTGGATGAATTTCAAAAGCAGAATCAGGTAAATACATTATACAGAAGGCTGAATTCAAACAGGGATGTTATTAAGGAAAAGATCTTCAGGAAAATAATTAATTGCAGCTACGAGTCTGAGAATGATGTTTATAAAGAGGCAAAAGATTTAAATATCAGATTTGCGGAAGGGAATTATATTATTGCAGTCACAAGGATAGCTGCATATTTGAATAAACATAAAGTTATTAATCTGGAACGCGAATTACTTTTGTTTTCAGTGGGGAAAATGATTGAAGAAATACTTGAAAGGGAACAAATAGGCGATGTTGTGTCATATAATAACGGAGATTTTATTGTTATATTTACTTTTGATAATAGCATCAGGGAATTTAAACAGGTTGAAAATGAATTGGGAAGAGTTTTAAATCACATACATAATGCATTAAAAACCTACTTAAATATTGATGTTTTTTCCGGAGTTTATGATGATATAATTACTGAAATAAAAGAAATCGGCAAAGGATATAAATGTGCAGTTGAAGCTGTTGAACATTGCTTCTATCTTAATACCGCCAGCATTGTTAAGTATAAGGATTTGCACTATTCAAATCTACTTCATCCTTATTGCTGTAAATCTGATGAGGAGGAAATTTTATCCTTATTTAAAATCGGAGAAATTAATAAAGTTAAAGAAAAACTGAATAAAATTTTTGACAGGTTAGCGGAGGATAAGTGTATAAGACCTTATGAAGTAAAGTTGATTTGCATTAATATTTTAAGCTCCATATGGCTGTTTTTAAAAAGTTTTATAGACGAAGAAGATATCAGTATGCCTTTGGATATTAACGTTAGCTCTTATGAGATAGAACAAACAGATAATATTTCTGCACTCAGGAAATTATTTTATGAAATACTCGATGTTTGTGAGAACTTCAGGTGTATCAGGGTAGAAAATACTTATAAGAACGGAATTATTAAATTGAAACAGTATATAAATGAAAATTACAGAAATAATATTTCTCTTGAGCAGGCTGCGTCCTTTCTGCATGTTAATAAAAACTATTTCTGCTCTATATTTAAGAAAGAAACAGGTGAAACATTTTATGACTACTTGATTAAAGTCAGAATAAATAATGCTAAATTTCTTCTAAAAAACACAAACATGAAGAGTTATGAAATTTCCAGAGCTGTAGGATATGAAAACTTTAATTATTTCAGTACTCTTTTCAAAAAAATTGTTGGATTAAGTCCAAATGAATATAGAAAAATGAATACCTTTTAATTATTCGAAACTCCCTTGATTTCTTCATAAATTTTATCCTGATTTCAGAAGATGAAATCTTTTTGGGTCTGCTCCGTAGTTATTATGTGTTTCCATGTGAATTTTTTATGGATTTGCGCAAGGGTTTATATTAGAAAAGTCCCCTGGTATCTTAATATAGAAAATAATTTTTGAATATTTGAAAGTATTTCATTTGAGCTTATTTTTCTGTTATAAATACCGTATTAAAGTTGTTAATATCTCATATTGTTTTTATAACATGCTTGATTCAG
>DULF01000233.1 GCA_012840535.1 Clostridiaceae bacterium | reverse complement strand
GCTCCTACAGCGTGGACTTCGCCAATGCGGAAACAGCAAAAGCCATGGCAGATTGGATATCAGCCAACACAAACGGTACGCTGTCTCCGGCATTTGAAACAGGCCGGGATCAAATAATTGCAATACTCAATACTGTTTATTTCTATGATCAATGGATTAACAAGTTTAACAAGAACAAAACTGCAGAGGATGTGTTTTATCTCTCGGATGGCGGTAATGTTAAATGTGATTTTATGAATCAGACTTTTAGCTCTGCAGGATTTGCGAAGGGGAATGGTTTTGCCCGCGCCGGTTTGGGACTGAAAAATGCAAGTCAAATGGTATTCATACTTCCTGATGAGGGTGTCTCACCTTATGAGCTGCTTTCGTCTCCTGAACAGATGCGGGAAACTTTTGAGGGAGGAGAGGGCTTTTGTGGAGAAGTGGTATGGAAAATACCAAAATTCAGCTTTAGCTCAAAACTTGAGCTGACCGATGCACTCAAAAAACTCGGTATAAGCTCAGCCTTCACAAAAGACGCAGACTTTAGCGGTATTACCGGCCATCAGCCAGTTTTTATTACAGATGTGAGGCAGGAAACTCATATCAGCATCGATGAAAACGGTGTGGAAGCGTCTTCATTTACTCAGGTTAATTATTCCGGTAGCGCACTGCCGGAAGGCCGCGCAGATATGATTCTTAACCGGCCTTTTATCTACGGTATTGTGGCACAAAACGGAAGTTTGCTGTTTGTGGGAGTGTGCGAAAATCCAGCTGAATAAAGCTTTTCATGAAAATATTAGCCATTGATGTTTATGGAATGTAATGGTACTATGTAAATATATATGTAAATATAATAGGAGAAAAACATTATATGTAATTCATGTAACCGGAGGAATATTAATGATGGGATTCTCACCTTTTGGCTGGTTTAGCAATATAATGTTTGTTATTGTACCTTTTATCGTAATAATTGGTTTTATACTTGTGTTTGGAATTATTATCGTACGTTCGATAAACGGCGTTAAACAGTGGAAAAGAAACAATGAATCTCCCGTTCTTACGGTTGATGCAATGGTTGTAACAAAGAGGACAGAAGTTCACAACCATTATCACAACACAGCAACGGACAACGTACACCATATGTCATCGTCGACTACATATTATGTTACATTTGAAGTACCCAGTGGAGACCGTTTGGAATTCAGAGTCCGTGGTTCTGAGTATGGTATGCTTGCAGAAAATGACGTCGGTAAACTTACTTTTCAGGGAACTCGCTATCTGGGATTTGAACGGGTCAGAAGTTAATTTTTTGTATGAGTAGTTTTGTCACACTGGCTTCATACTTGCAAGTTAACTAAAGATGCAAGGGGTTAGTATGCATAATTATGGTATATTGGAAAGTATACTGTTTCCTCCCGTCCATTTAAATATAAAAAAACTAAAAGAAAAGCTTAAAGGGAAGACAATCCTTATTACAGGCGCGAGTTTTGGGATAGGGGAGGCTTTGGCTTACCAACTGGCAGATATAGATTGTCATTTGATTTTGGTAGCCAGAACAGAAGAAAAGCTGTTAAAAGTAAAAGAGGAAATAGAAAATAAAGAGGCAAAAGTAACAATTTTTTCTGCTGACCTAAGAGAACCTGAAAAGGTAGAGGAATTATTGAACTTAATTCATCAATTGCCTGATGGTTTGGATATATTTGTAAGCAATGCAGGTATATCAATAAAGAGGTCCATTAATGATTCTTTAGACCGTTTTCACGATTTTACCCGAACAATGGCAATAAATTATTTTGCTCCGGTCCAACTTTTATTGTCACTTATTCCTATATTAAAAAGAAATAAAGGGCATATAATTAACGTATCTACGGTAAATGTTTTGTTGGTACCATTCCCGTATTGGGCTGCTTATCAGGCGTCGAAGTCAGCTTTTGATACATGGTTTCGGTCTGTAGCTCCGGAATTAAATGCTATGGGCATTGCAACTTCTTCAGTTTATCTTCCGTTAGTTAAAACACGAATGATCTTGCCGACAAAGGCTTATCAAAAACTTCCGGCAATGAGTCCGGAGCATGTTGCAAAAATTATATGCAGGTTAATCTGCACGCGAAAACGTAAATACAGGCCATGGTGGATGCTTCCGGGACAGTTTGCGTCAATTATGTTCAGAGGAATATGGGAAACGGCTGTTCCGGCTGTTTTGAAAAAGAAAAGGAAGGGCAATGGTAATGTTTAAATTAATTTATACATTGTTCAAAATTGGGTTGTTTTCGCCATACAACTTATATTGCCTGGTTTCTACCATGTATAAATATGGAATAAATTTAATGGCTTTACTAAGCTTCACTGAAAAGGTATATGCTGACAAAACAGCATTGGTGGACGAAAATGAAACATTAACCTTCAGGGAATTATTTTCACAGTCAAAAAAGATTTTTATGATTTTGAAAGAAAAATACCACTTAAGAAGTGGGCATAAGGTAGGGTTTTTGTGTAAGAACCACGCTTCTTTGATTAAAGCTTTATTTGCCGTTTCTCAAACAGGAGCTGACATGTATTTGCTTAATGCTGAAATGAGCGGCAGCCAGCTTAACAATATATTGGATCGGACAGATTTCCATCTGATTATATGTGATGTTGAACTGAGCCATTTGATCGAAAGGTCGTCTTATAAAAAAGACAAGATTTTAAGTTATCACGACTTATTGCCAGCAATCAACAATTTACCTGATCTCAGTTTACATGAAAACATAAAAATAAAGCGTTCTTCTGCCGGTAAGCTGGTGTTACTGACAGGAGGTACAACCGGGAATCCCAAAGCAGCAACGCATAAACCCTCGCTATTCAACTACCTGAATCCGTTTGCAGCAATGATAGCAAGATTAAAACTCATGAATTATAATACCGCTTATATTGCGACTCCGATTTACCATGGTTATGGGGTAGCAGTTTTATTGCTGTTAATTGCACTGGGGAAGAAAGTAATTATCCAAAAGGGATTTGATGTGAAAAAAGCATGTAATCTTGTTCGCAAGCATAAAGTTGAAGTAATAACTGTTGTGCCGCTAATGCTATATAAAATGTTGAAACATAATCCTGAGGATTTGAAATCACTAGCCTGTATTGCTTCAGGAGGAGCAGAACTTAATCCCAAACTTGTACATGAGACATTTAGCAAATTAGGAGATGTCCTATACAATTTATATGGCACATCAGAGTCAGGATTAAATATTATAGCGACACCTCAGGATTTAAGATATTCGGCAAATACGCTGGGAAGAAAAATCAAGGGCGTTCATCTTAAAGTACTGGATGAAAAGAAAAACGAGGTTAAAGTTGGTGAAGTGGGTCAATTCTGCATAAAAACCAGGTGGTCAATGAAAAATAAAAGAAGTTCATGGATAGAAACAGGTGATTTAGGCTACCGTGATAAAAATGGGTATTATTTTCTATGCGGCAGGGCAGATGATATGATTGTTTCAGCAGGAGAAAATGTATATCCTGCCGATGTTGAGCAGGTACTCAGGAAACATCCCCAAATAGAAGATGTCGCTGTAGTTGGAATAAGGGATGAAGGATTTGGACAAAGGTTAAAGGCGTATGTACTTCCGGCAGAAGGTTCTGGCATATCAAAAGAAGAACTTATTGAATGGTTGCGTCCGAGAGTTGCAAGGTTTCAAATGCCAAAAGAGATAACATTTGTCAATCAAATGCCGTATACTCCTTTAGGCAAAATTGATAGGAAAAAGCTGAAAAATTAAGGAGTTTGGAATGCATATCCGAAGATATTCACCAAATGACATATCTGAAATTACTGAATTATTCTATAATACAGTTTATACTGTTAATTTAAGAGATTATTCATCAGCGCAAGTCGATGCATGGGTACCCAGGTATACTGATAAAGATGCTTGGAACAGTAGATTGTCAGAAAAATTCACTGTCGTAGCAGAACAATACGGGGCTATCGTAGGGTTTGCATCGCTGGCATATAAAGGGTATTATGATTTGCTCTATGTTCATAAGGACTATCAAAGGCAGGGTATTGCTGCTGCATTAACTGATATTAGATTACAGCCAAACCTTTTTTGAGAAGAGAGGTTATGAGGTTATCCAAAAGCAATGCGTAGAGCGGCATGGTCTACTATTAACTAATTATAAAATGAGAAAATAACTTTAAATAATTGACGCTATTGGAAAACTTTCACAAACAAAGAAAACTAAATATTGATAATATTGTGAACCAATGGTACCAAAGGATGGAACTAATTGTTAACTTCATCGTCAATAACATAAAGGAGTTGATTTTGACATGAAAAAATTTAAATTAGCTCTATTGTGCATAACCCTTTTGTTTTCAATAGCATTTATTATTACAGGATGTAAAAACAATGAACCTACAGCGGCAAAACCTGTTATTTATCTATATCCGGAAGAAACAATAGATGTAACGGTAAAACTAAATTATAATGGTGAAGTTACTTGCACCTATCCTGCATATAATGAGGGCTGGACGGTAACTGCTTATCCGGATGGAACGTTAATTAATCAAAAAGATGGGAAAGAGTATTCTTATCTGTTTTGGGAAGGCAACAGCAATATTAAGTTTGATATGAGTAAGGGATTTATAGTAAAGGGGGAAGATACTGCTGAATTTTTAAGGGACAAATTAGAGTATATTGGTTTGACACCAAAAGAATATAATGAGTTTATTGTTTACTGGCTTCCCAAAATGCAAAACAATCCATATAATCTTATTACTTTTCAGAATGAAGAATATACAGAAAATGCTGAATTGGAAATAATACCTGAACCTGACAGTATTTTAAGAGTTTTTATGGCATATAAGCCTCTTAAAAAAGCTATTTCTATTGAGGAACAAATTCTTGAACCATTTCAGCGGAAAGGCTTCACTATTGTTGAATGGGGAGGTACAGTTGTCAATTAATACTGTACCGGATCATTTATTTTATAATGGGTAAAATGCTTCTGTATTTTTGCCTGGGGCGTGTTTTACGATTTTTATGGCCTTGCTTTTGTGCGCAGAAAGCATATAATTGTGCTATGTACTTTATATAATCATGTATCAATTATATAGGAAAGAGTGAATATATGATTTATAAATATTACAATAATAATGAAAATTTTGAACATTTTGCCTGTGGCAGAGTTATACATGGCAAGGCTGGTTTTACTAATTATCCGGTAAGGATAGCCGGAGAAGTATTCAAAAGATGTCTGGAATATTCGAATAAGAAGGATGGTATTACTATTTACGACCCCTGCTGTGGAGGGGGATACTTGCTTACCGTATTAGGGTTATTAAACCCTGATATAATAAAAAATATTTATGGTTCTGATATTAGTAATGAAGCAATATCTCTTGCAAGAGAAAACCTTTCTTTATTAACCTTCGAAGGATTACTGAAACGAAAACAGCAAATTAATGACCTGATAGCAAAATTCAATAAACAGTCGCATAAAGATGCGCTTAAAAGTGTAGAGGTATTTTTAAATATTATAAAAAACAGAAAAATACCTCCTCAGATCCATTGCTTTATTGCCGATATTTTAGATAAAAAGCCGCTTGAAGAACAAGATTTTAAAACTGATATTCTCATTACTGATGTGCCATATGGTAATCTGGTATCCTGGTCTGGTGAAAGCGATAATACTATAAATCAATTGCTGGATAATGTTATCCCCGTTTTGCACAAAAATACTATTTTAGCAATCAGTACTGATAAAGGTCAAAAGATTAAGAATGACCTTTTCGTTAGGCATGAAAAATTAAAGATAGGCAAAAGAGTGATATATATATTACAGTTAAAGGAGTAGAAGTAATAAATAACATAGATATTTTTAATTTGGAGAACAAATGTTTGAATTTGTATTGTAAAATCGTGGCATATGGTATATAATGGTTACGTGATAAGCGATCAGGTTTAAGAGAGGTGTTTTGTCTTTAAGGCTCCTTTCTTTGGGTTCCCACACATGAGGGTGGCGACGTTAGAGTTGCTGCAGGGAATCTACAAAGGAAGGAGGTGGTTGGTATGTGCAATGATTTCTATACTGCATTAGGCTACATAGCCTTTTGGGTTATGAAATACGTAGCCATACCGATTGGAGTAGGGGTTATAATTAAATTGATTACCCATAAATTGCTCCAACCACACCCTGAAAGACAAAGAAAAAAACGGTTTAATAAAAACCGTTTAAAAAAATAACCCTCTTAAAAACCTGACAGCAACAAGCGTCGCCATCCTTACCTATATTATAACACAGATGTGAGCGAAGTAAACTATAAATTTGAAAGATAAATAGGTTTCTTGGTTTTGCAGTTTTTTTGTTATTTGTAAATGAAATGAGGTATTAATGTGCCTAGAGAGATTATTTCAAGATGCGGATACCGGTGTGACTTATGTATGGCTTACAGTGAAAATGTAAAAAAGGACGACAGAAGAAATCTGTTGAGCGATGGGTGGTATAAGTATTTTGGTTTCAGGATTGAACCTGAAAACATAGTTTGTGATGGATGTCTAAAGGATGATTGTGTCAAAAGCAAATTATTGGACACAGAATGTCCGATACGGCCATGCGTAAAAGAAAAAGGATATGAAAATTGCTCCCAATGTGATGAATTTTTGTGCGAAAAATTCAAGCAAAGGTTAGTTGATTTTGAAGAATTAAAAAAGCAGCATGGAAATATTCCGCGTTCTGATTATAAATTATTTATAAAAGCTTACGAGAATGGAAAAAGAATTTCTGAGTTAAAGTTAAAAAACAGAGATAACCAAAGGATGTTTAACAAAGAGATTATACCGGATGTTGCTGCAATGTCAAAATTCATCGGTGGAAAATGTTCCGCTGTTTGGGATGAACTATTGGAACACATAAGAAGGAATTATACAGGTTTTGAGAATATTTTATTTTATGGCAAGAATTATGGGATGGGCATTGCAATACAAGCAGAATAAATCTACTACACTATTTACTTTATTTCCTGAAAGAAAATCATTTACGGTGTTAATTGTTTATGGGAAGAAAGAGCTTGAGCATGTTGAAAACAGTAAGAATGAATTATCAGCAAAAATGTACGAAATGATACAAAATACAAAACAATTGAAAGGTTAAAGATATAGCAATATTTTAGGGTAAGGGGGTTACAATATGTTTGAGGTTAAGTTGGAATTGCAAAAATCAGTGCATGTAAGAAATATGATAGAAAATCCTAGAAAATACTCAATGAAAGGACTTATTTAAAAAAACATTATAATTTGCTTCAGGAGGTAACGTGAAGAATTTAGTCTTAATCGGAATGCCTGCTTCAGGCAAAAGTACGATTGGCGTTCTGCTTGCAAAAACGCTTGGAATGGATTTTATTGATACGGATTTGTTAATTCAGAAAAGTGAAGGCGCATTATTGCAAGATATCATAATAAATAAAGGCATTGACAGGTTTATTCAAATAGAACAAGAAATTATAACAAAACTCAACTGCACTAATTGTGTAATTGCCACAGGCGGGAGCGCAGTTTATGGTGAAAAAGCAATGGAACATCTTAAATTGAATGGAATTGTAGTCTATTTGGAAGCAAGTTATGAAGAAATAAAAAGACGGCTTACAAACATTAAATCAAGAGGTATTGTATTTGTTAAGGGACAGGATTTATTCAGCTTGTATAATGAAAGAATGCCATTGTATCAGAAATATGCAGATATATCTATAAACTGTGATGGTAAAAGCATAGAAGATATAGTTAGTTTGATAAAAGATGAAATTAAAAATCATGGATAAAAAATACTGATAATGATATAGGAAACGGTTCTATATCCGTCAATATTTTTTAATGGTTCACATTTTATTATAAGATTCACTTACAAATGAATCATTATTAAAGATTCATCTGACAGTGAATCTTATTAAAAGATTTACCTATTAAAAGTTTTCGGAGGTAACCAAGCAATGAATACAAAACAATACGAGGAAAAACTAAGAAAATATATTCTTGAAAACAACATACAAGCAGAACAATTGTTCTTTGACAAATCTTGCCATACCGTTCAGGAAGCTGCAGACGCAGTTGGAGCTGCGCCTGCAGACTTTGTAAAAAACATCTGCTTGCTGGATGATAAAGATAATCTAATTGTAGCGATTGTGAAAGGCGAAGACAGAGTTAGCAGATCAAAAGTCGGAAAGGCATTAAATATTGAAATGCCGCGGATTGCCAACGAAGGCGAAATTCTTGAAAAAACGGGATATCCTTGTGGAGGCGTTCCGTCATTTGGATATAATGCAACATTTATTATTGATTCCAAAGTTT
>DULF01000224.1 GCA_012840535.1 Clostridiaceae bacterium | reverse complement strand
TGCCTCCAGCTTCCTTCAGATTCCACCTCGCGGTGGACACCCTTGCTCTTGGCTAACGGTTGGTGCTATCAACCCCCGTAACGGACTTTCACCGTCAAGGTCGCGCGCATGCCGCGCGCACTATAAAAAAGCTTCCATCGTGAGATGGAAGCTTTTTTACCCCGAAATGTCGTTCCCCCATATTTTGACACCTAGCCTCTGCTAGGTGGGTGCCCTGCTAAAAGCTTCAACCTTCCTCCGCCGTTGCATTCAGTCCAATGGACGAATGTCGGAATTATCTTGAGGCCTGGTATCCACTTTTAAACTCCGAACTCCCTTATGTCGGATGTAGGTTCAAAATTATGGGTTAAATCCGAGCATTTCAGGAATAAATTCTCTTCTAAGTTGATTATATCACCTGCCATACTTTCAAAACAATGAACTTTAAAGGCTATTAGCTTGCAAATGCATGTTTTTTTGCTTCCAAACTTAATAAATCTCCTTCAATCTAAATTATGCTTTACGCTTTATCCATTTTCTGGAATAACCAAAAGTTAATAGATTTTTTCGTATTTGTTCTTGGAGAACAGCGGTATTATTTTATAGATTTCCCTAACTGGCATTTTATATTCATCAGCAGTTTTTATTACTAAATCTTTGTATTCGATAGGAAATTTCAAACTGTACCCACAGCCGCTTTTGGCTATCTGGCAAGGTGTCGAAACAACTTCAAATACATAGCCCTTTTTCTCCATTATACTGCAAAAGTTAAAAGCGTAATTTCCTGAATCAAATATGGCAAGGCATTCCATAATTTCACACTCCCAACATTATTTAAACCTCGATATATTCTATTGGGAGCACCTCAAAAATGTTACTTTAAACCTATCTTGTTCTCCCTGGCATAATAAAACAAATACTGCTGGGCGAAGCCAGATAATTCGCCAAAGTATTTTCTCGCGAAATCCTGTATTTCTTTGAAGGTTGCCTCTCTTTTAAAATAAAGTTCTTCCATCACTCTTTTTACCCATACATCTGTAGGAAATACATCATATTTTGTCCCACTGTACAATAAAACACAGTCTGCCACCTTGTTACCTACTCCCGGAAGTTTTGCAAGTTCCTTTCTTGCATCATCAGCAGACATGCCTGAAAGCGCATTCAGATCAACAGCCTTATCTCTCACAAGCACTGAAGTTTCGGCAATATATTTGCACCGGAATCCTCCCTTGCACACTTTAAGTTTTTCCACACTTGAACCGGCAAGCTTATCCACGGCAGGAAAGGCATAGTACTTCTTACTGTCAAATATAATCTCTTCCCCGTACATCTCCGATATTGATGCAACAACCTTCATAATCATGGGAATCCTGTTATTTGCGGATATTATAAAAGATATAAGTGTCTCCCAAATATCCTGCTTCAGTATTCTTATGCCATGGCCGAACTCAATGGCTTTTTTCATTATGTTGTCCTTTGCAAGTTGCTGCTTGATTACAGAATAATCCCTGCCAAGGTCAAAATACCCGAACCATGTATTTATAAAATCATTTACTGTAGCATTAATTATCTGGAGTGTTCCGTTATCATAACTTACGTTTACAACCTTTCCCAGCGCTACGCCTGTATAGCTTCCGTCATCCTGCTTAAGCCACCTGAAGCATTGTCCGCACTCGAATATGTGAACCGGCTCAAAGTCCCTGACATTTTCAACTATTACTCTGTCGTTTTTCTCAATAACATTGTATCCTCTGTATTCTATCATTTAATACCCCGTTTCCAATTAATAATTTATGTATGTTTCACCGCCAGACGAAAATTCCGCACGCGCGCAATTCCGCCGGAGGTTATAATATCCACACCCTGAATTCATGTGACGATATTTTAATTACAATATATATTCCCCTGTTTTGTATGTTATAATTAAGAAAAAATGATATGCACAAAAAACTGTTCGCTACGCCAGGCTCGCCTAAAAGTTTTTCTTTGCATATCATTTTGATAAAAACTAAGCACAAAAGGTTGAAATCTAAGGAGCGGTTATGAAGGAGAAAATTTACACTATACCAGTAACAGATGCTTTTAGGATAGATAGCGAGTGTCCCATGTGCGTATTGGAACAAAAGCTTGAGGACGAATATATAGAGTATTACCTCGGGCCGTCCCTTATGGAACCTGACCACCGGATAGAAACAAACGACAAGGGGTTTTGCGCAAAGCATTTTGAGCTTCTTTACAATAAGCAGGAAAACAGGCTCGGACTCGGCCTTATAATAGATACCCATTTATGTGAACAAAACGAAAAACTTAAGAAGTTATTCGGCGACAGCATAAAATCTTCCGGCAAAAAAACAAGAGCTTCAATATTCAGAAAAATTTCAGAAAAGGTAACCTCAAAAGAGTCCAATAAGGAAACCGACCCTGTTGACAAAATAATCAGCGAGCTGGAGAACCTGGAGAAAAAGTGCACTGTATGCGGCAGGCTCGATTATACAATGGACAGGTATATCGATGTGATACTTTACCTGTGGTTTAAAGAAGAAGACTTTAAAAATCTCTTTAACAGCAAAAAGGGGTTTTGTCTCAAGCACCTAAAAAGCTTGCTTAAAGGAACAAAAAAGTACCTGAATTCCAGGGAAAGGGCCGTTTTCACCGAAAACCTTCTTAAGATTCAGATGGAAAATATGGATAGAATTCAGAAAGAAGTAAACTGGTTTACAAAGAAGTTTGATTACCGTTATAACAATGAGCCATGGGGAAATTCAAGGGATGCTCTTCCTCGAAGCATTCAGAAGATAGTGGGACCGTGCCGTTTGAAATAAGCTTTTAAACACGTCCCTTTTCATTTCTTTTTGTGTGTTTCAGCCGCCCCTACTCAGAAGATGGCCTGGTTTCAACAACAAGGCTTTTGGCAGTTACATCCAATGCTTTTATATTTAGGTCAGTAAGCCTTTCTACTTCTTTCTTAACCTTTTGCTGGACTTCCTGGAGCAACGGCTTAATTACATAACCATATACAAGTATCAAATCAATTTCAATACGTATGCCGTCCGGATTGTTTTCCGCTCTGAACCTCGAAATCCTGCTTACGCCCTCTATGTTTGAAACTATATGCTCAACGATTTGGTATATTGTATAATCAGATATGGTATATTTTCCAAGGTAACTAAAGGTCGGCCTCACGACCGACTTTTCACCAATAATCTGGTAATTGCCTTTCCCTTTTCTTCTGAAAATCTGAAGGGGGTCAAGGAAGTACCCGGAAAAATCTTTCTTTATTTCAAAGGTAGGAACCGGTATCACGTGCTTGCCTTGTTCTCTTCTGGTTGAAAGAGCCTGCTTTATCTCAAATTCATCGGCTACATCATGTATATACACCTTTTCGCTTACTTCAGGGAGTCCAAGCTTTTTAGCTATGCTTTCCACCATTCCGTCCGAAGTCCCAAGTATGAGTATTGCTTCAGGCTTGTAGCGGTCAATGGTTTTTTTCACATCTCTGGCATGGTCTTCATGGAGGAACATAGCCCGTTTTATAGAACCTACTTTCGTGCTCTCCTTTTTTGCAGATACACCTGCCAAAACTTCGTTTCCCCTAATTAACAGGCCGTCATCTATAATAAAATCTATTCCTCTTTCCCTTGCAACCCATGCCGCCCTGTGGCTTTTGCCCGTCCCGCTTGGACCGATAAAACCAACAACCTTCAAAGTATACGCCTCCGTTTTAGGGTGTACTTTAAAGATTATTGTAGCATAAATATGCAACAACATAAATATATAAATAATCGGGTAGGAGGCTAATCATTATTTGATTAGCCGTCCTCCCACACCACCGTACGTACCGTTCGGTATACGGCGGTTCAACAAGAGTTCAATTTCTTAAGCAAGTTCGGCTACAAAGCCAGTATAC
>DULF01000223.1 GCA_012840535.1 Clostridiaceae bacterium | reverse complement strand
TTCAGGAAATCGGGCAGATTTGCTGAGAGATCTTGAAATTGACAGCAGACTTCTGACTTCTAGCACGGGAGGTGTTATACATGGCAAATCCGAAACGTAAATGGTCGAAGGCAAGAACAGGAAAAAGAAGATCTCAGTGGAAGTTATCATTGCCGGGCCTTGTAAGCTGTCCGCAATGTCACGTTTTGAAGCTGCCACACAGGGTATGCAAAGAGTGTGGTTACTACGATGGAAAAGAGGTCTTGAAAAAGGCTGCAAAATAATACTTATAAAAAAAGACAAAGGGCAGCAGTATCTTTATACTGTTGCTTTTTTGTTATTAGCAGGAATAGGGAGGGTTAGTGCTGAAAAAGAAAAGTTTTATATATATAGATGTTGTCCAACCGGACAGTATAGCTGAAGACGCAGGAATTGAGCCGGGGGACAAGCTTTTATCCATAAACGGGCAGAAGATTAAAGACATATTCGATTACAGGTTCCTCACGACAGAGGAAAAGCTAGTACTTTGCATTGAAAAGCGGGACGGAGAAATATGGGAAGTGGAAATAGAAAAGGAACAATATGAGGACCTGGGTATAGAATTTGAAAATCCAATGATAGATGATGCCACAAGCTGTACAAACAAATGCATTTTCTGTTTTATAGACCAACTGCCAAAAGGTATGAGGAAAACGCTGTACTTTAAGGATGATGATGCACGGCTCTCATTTTTAACAGGCAATTATGTAACTCTCACAAATATAGATAACAGCCAGATTGATAGGATTATCAGGTACAAGATGTCCCCGGTGAATGTTTCAGTGCATACAACTAACCCTGGTTTAAGAGTTTTTATGCTTAATAACAGGTTCGCAGGAGACGTCCTCGACAAAATAAAGAAGCTTACTGATGGAGGAATAATTGTAAACTGCCAGATTGTTTTATGTAAAGGTATAAATGACGGGGATGAGCTGGACAGGACTATTGCAGATTTAGGCAGCCTTTATCCGGGAGTAAGAAGCGTCTCGGTTGTGCCTGTGGGGATTACGAAATACAGGGACGGTTTATATAAACTTGAGCCTTTTGACAAAGAATCGTCCAATATAGTAATTAACCAGATTGCTGACTGGCAGAAGGATTTTTTGAAAAAATACGGAACACGGCTTGTTTATGCAGCAGATGAGTTTTATATAATGGCCGGTTTAGAATTACCGAAATATGAGGAGTATGAAGATTTTCCGCAACTTGAGAACGGTGTGGGATTGATTGCTTTGTTCAGACAGGAATTTTATGAACATTTGGAGAATCTAAATGTCAAGGTGCCCGAGAATTATAGAAGAAATGTGAGTATAGCGACGGGAGTTCTTGGTTACAGGTATATTAAAAAAATGGCGGAAGATTTGGAAAAAAGGATTGAAAACCTTAAAATAAATGTATATGAGATAAAGAATAGCTTTTTTGGAGAAAATGTAACAGTTACAGGTTTGCTGACCGGTGCCGACATAGTATCTCAGCTTTCGGGGAAGGAGCTGGGAGATGTGCTGCTTATTTCAAGAAGCACTCTTAAGGCCGGCGAAGACTTGCTTCTCGATGATTATACTGTTGGTGA
>DULF01000222.1 GCA_012840535.1 Clostridiaceae bacterium | reverse complement strand
TATTACAATAATTGGCATGCTTTCCGCCGGCTGTGCACCTAAACCCAAGGATGTGGTAAAGGATTTAATAAATACCCTGAAAAAAGGAGATTTTGACAAAGCACAGCAGTATATGATCGTGGAAAACAACGGTCTGGACTTTGAAGGGATCAAGAATGACCAGCTTGTAAAGGAGTTATATAACAAAATATTCGCAAATCTCCAGTATGAAATTCTCGAAACAAAAAGCAACAACGATAGCGCAACGGTAAAGCTGAAAACCACCAATCTTGATATGGACAAGATAACAAAAGAGGCAATAGCTGAGATTTTATCCCAGCAGTTGGCCAATGCATTTACTGATTCGGAAGAGGAATTGTCAGATGATGACGTCATAAAACTTATTATTCAAAAAATGGATGACCCTTCAGCTCAGAAGGTAATTATCCAAAACGATATTAAACTCAGAAAAGATCCAAATGACAAAAAGCTGAAAGTGGTCAACAATGCCAACTTTGCTTACACCATAGCAGGTAATATAGGAAAATCTCTTAATAATATAACAGCAGAAGAGCCCGAGGCTGAAGAAGACCCCAATGCTCCGGGAAGCAGGAATAATCCGGTAAGAACAGGTGAAGCAGGAATTATTAATGTATCAATTTCACCAGGCGGTAATCAGGTAAACTACATGCTCAGTATCACTGTAAAAAGTGTTACCCGGGGCGACGAGGCGTGGCAGATTATTGAAAAGGAAAATATGTTCAATGACCCTCCCCCTGAAGGTAAAGAATACATGCTCATAAAAACTTCAATTGCAATACTTGACGCAGATTCCGAGGAAGAGCCTTTTTACGTTTCTGAATACGATTTTAAATTTGTATCGTCAAAAGGAAATACTTACAAAAATGTATCGGTAGTAATACCCGACCCTCTGGATGCAGAATTATACAAAGGAGGCTCTTCAGAAGGAAACATAGCTGCTTTGGTAGATAAAGGAGATGAAGTAGCCATGCACTATGAATTTGGCAACAGAAGGATATGGTTCAGCCTAAAATAAAGTCATGGTTTTAAAATGATTTGTTCACCGGTCGGTGCTGCACCGGCCGGCCAGGCAAATAAAACGGCATGTACGAATAACACCGGTATGCAGTATCTTTTTCTGCATTGGAAAACATTACTTCCGATGTTTATTATTTTTCCCTCCTTCCTATTCTTCCCGTGGCAATATAGATTAAAAAATCCTATTATGCTATAATACATTAAAGCAGGTGGAAAATTCCCCCTGCATGTTATACTGTGATATATATCCGTTTCTTCGGAGGTGTTCTATGGGTTTGCTGGGAAGTAACAAGGAACTGGCAGAAAATAAGCTTATCCTTTTATATATTATTGAAAAAATCAACATGCCCGTAAGCAATCTGCAGATGGTAAAGCTTATTCTTGAAAATAAGTTTATGAATTATTTTTTCCTTCAGCAACACTTAAACGAGCTTTGTGAAAGCGGAATGCTGGTTTCCGAACTGATAGAGGGAAAAACCTTCTACAATATAACTCCAAACGGCAGGAAAACCCTGGAATATTTCATTAACCTTATTCCGGTCGGCATCAAAATGAGGATAGATGACACAATATCTTCGATAAGAAAGAAAATAAAAAACGAAACTCTAATAACGGCCGATTTTATGCCTGAAAGCGAGAATGAATTCATGGTAAACTGCAAAGTGCGTGAAGACAATTTCACTTTGATTGATATTAATATAACTGTCGGCACCAAGTCAGACGCCCGCATGATATGCGAAAACTGGAAAAAGAATTCCCAGGAAATATACTCGGAGATACTCGAAAGCCTTACACGAAAAAGGTAGCCTGTATCCCGTTGTTTTTACGGGAGAATTATTGTCTTATTCTCCTTTGACTCCCTGTAAAGCACAAATTTGTTTCCTATTACCTGCACCACCTCTGCTCCGGTATGCCGTGCAATTTCCTCACAGACTTCCCTGGCATCTGCCGACGAATTTTTTAATACCGTCGCCTTGACCAGTTCTCTTGCTTCAAGAGCTTCATCAAACTGCTTTATTACGTTTTCGGTAATTCCGCCTTTGCCCACCTGAAAAATCGGTTGGACCGTATTGGCAAGGCTCCTCAGATAACTGCGCTGTTTTCCTGTTAGCATGTCTTTCACACCCCACTACCTTACATATTCAAATTCAAAACCTTCTATCCTGACGGTGTCACCCTCGTTAATTCCCATTTCTTCAAGGGCATCAACAATACCCTTTTTCTTAATGGCTCTTTGAAAATACTGGAGTGACTCATGGTCGTTAAAGTTTATGGAGCTAACCAGCTTTTTGGCCCAGCTTCCTGTAACTACATAGACATTGTTCTCTTTTGTTATTTCGAAAGGTTTTTCTTCTTCTACTGTATACACAGCGATATCAGGCTCTTCAAATGGCGTTTCATCGGGTATTTGCCTTAACACTTCCGCAGTGTGGTACATGAGTTCCCTTAAACCTCTGTTTGTGGCGGCTGAAATCGGAAATACCTTATATCCTCTGCTTTCAGCGTACCTTGTAAGCTCCTCAAGGCCTTTTTCCGAGCCTGTAATATCCACCTTATTAGCCGCAACAATTTGATGCTTTTGAGCAAGTTTCGGATTATACTCTTTAAGTTCCTTGTTAATCTGTTCAAAATCGTTAACCGGATTGCGTCCTTCAACGCCTGAAACATCAACCACATGAATTAGAACCTTTGTCCTTTCAATATGCCTGAGAAATTCATGCCCCAGGCCGACTCCCTGGTGAGCGCCTTCAATAAGCCCCGGTATATCGGCAAGAACAAAACTGGTTTCATTATCCAGTCTGACTACGCCCAAAACAGGATTAAGTGTGGTAAAAGGGTAGTTTGCTATCTTTGGCTTTGCCGCTGAAACACTGGCAAGTATTGTTGACTTTCCGACATTTGGATAACCAACAAGGCCTACATCAGCCAAAAGCTTGAGTTCAAGTATTACCCAGCGCTCTTCACCAGGTTCGCCTCTTTGGGAAAAAACAGGTGCCTGTCTTGTAGGTGTTGCAAAGTGCTGATTTCCTTTGCCACCTTTTCCACCCCGCGCTATAATAGCTGTCTGGCCGGGCTTAATAAGGTCGGCAAGAACCCGCCCCGTTTCAGCATCTTTTACTATTGTTCCCGGAGGAACTTTAATTATCAAATCCTCGCCGCTGCGTCCTGTCTTGTTTGATGAACCTCCATCCTGGCCTGATTCAGCTTTGTAATGCCTTTTATATCTGAAGTCCACAAGTGTATTTGCGCCTTCATCCACAACAAACACTATGTCTCCGCCTTTTCCGCCGTCTCCGCCATCAGGGCCGCCGGCCGGTATGTACTTTTCCCTGCGGAAAGACACTATTCCATTCCCGCCATTTCCAGCCTTCACATATATTTTAGCCGTATCAATAAACATATTTTTATCCTTCTTTGAGCATGCAAAAAACGCAAACAGGTAAAGTCCCTGTATGCTTCGCCTGCCGTTTACCTCCTCCTTTTTATTATTTCTAGGTTAACTAACATTTATCCTGTATCTTTAATGTTATTCCCTGCATATAAAATTGATGAGGAATGCCCCGTTTGATATCTATTTATTCTGCTAATAAAAAAACCCGTTTTACCGGGTTTTTTTATTATACAGTGACTACACTCACCTGCTTTTTATCTTTTCCAACTCTCTTGAAACAAACTTTTCCGTCTACCAGCGCGAAGAGAGTATCATCGCCACCTCTTCCGACGTTTTCACCCGGCAGAATCTTTGTTCCTCTCTGCCTTACAAGTATATTTCCTGCCAGGACAAACTGCCCGTCTCCTCTTTTAACTCCGAGCCTCTTAGACTCGCTGTCACGTCCGTTACGGGAACTACCGACTCCCTTTTTATGAGCAAATAACTGAAGATTTACTCTAATCATTACTTACACCTCCTATCTAAAACCTTAACATATCTTCCATATTCCATCTCTATCTGTTTCAATCCAATAACTGCGGTTTCAAGAATGATTCCTGCTATTTGTTTTTGCTGCTCAGTCATACCTTTTGGTATACTGATTAACATGAAACCATCCTTTTCTTCATGGACACCGGTTATCCCGGCTAATTCGCCAAGAGCGCCAACGGCAGTATACGCAGTAGCAGATACAGCGGCGCAAACAATATCTCTTCCATATTCTGAAAAACCGGCATGTCCTTTAATAATAATCTGCCTTATAAAACCACTTTTATCACGTACTATGCTTGCTTCAATCATTTTACATTGATCTTCTCAATCTGGACCTTGGTATAAGGCTGTCTGTGTCCCTGTTTTCTTCTATAACCTTTTTTTGGTTTATATTTGAAAACAATTATCTTGCGACTCTTTCCATGCCCTATTACCTTAGCAGTAACGCTTGCGTCCTGTACAAACGGGTTGCCGACATCAATTGTACCTTCCTTTGATACTGCAAGCACCTTGTCAAAAACAACCTCTGAACCTTCGTCAACTGCAAGCTTATCTATAAAAACGACGTCGCCTTCCTGTACTTTATACTGTTTTCCGCCTGTTTCTATAACTGCGTACATTACTACACCTCCCTCTCCCAGTCTCGCTGGCAAAAGGCAGCAGTCGCCAATTTATACAACTGCGTTTGCCAATCAGCCTTTGCCATGCGGCTACCGATTTATTTTAGCATACCGGCAAGTATGTGTCAACGTCCTTAATTTTAACTTCATCATATTTAAGATTGTCAGAAGGTTTTAACTGGATTTTCTTCCCATATGCTTCTTCCATTCTTGTAAGGTTTTCATTATTTGAACCCTTTAACGGCAGCAAAATTGCAGGATTGACTTCGACTGTTATAGATTTGGAATTAGTGCGGGCAGAATACTGTCCTATCCTTTTCTCAATAATTCTGGCAATTGATTCATATGAAAGAACTTTGCCTGTTCCTCCGCAAAAATGGCAGTCGGCATTCATTATACTTGATAATTCCTGGTTAACTTTCTTCCTTGTCATCTCAATAAGCCCAAGTCCCGTCATGCCAACCACCGTAGTTTTTGCCCTGTCCCTTTTCAAAGCGCATTTTAAAGTATCAAGAACTATCTTTTGATGTTCGCTGTCACGCATGTCAATAAAATCAATTATAATTATCCCGCCGATATCCCGCAGTCTCAATTGTCTCGCAATTTCCTCCGCTGCCTCCACATTTGTCCTGAGCACCGTGCTTTCTAGATTGTCCTTACCTGTATATTTACCTGTATTTACATCAATAACCGTAAGGGCTTCAGTTCTGTCAATAATCAGGTATCCCCCGCATTTTAACCATACTTTTCTGGAAAGGGCGCTTGAAATTTTAGTGTTTATATTATAAAAATCAAACAAATCGTAATCTTTACTATAATATTCGACCCTGTTTTTCAATTGCGGGGAAACAACATCCAAAAGTTCAAGTACTCTTTCGTATTCCCTGCGGTCATTTATAACCAGCTTATTAATATCATTGGTAAAATTGTCTCTGATTATCCTGGAAACAAGGTTCAAATCCTTGTACAGGCAGCGCGGTACGGTTCCGCTCCTTTCCTGTTTACGTATTGAATCCCATAACTTAAGGAGAAATTCAATATCCTTGCCGAAATTCTCCTCATCTACTCCTTCTGCCGCAGTCCTGACTATCAGCCCCATAC
>DULF01000221.1 GCA_012840535.1 Clostridiaceae bacterium | reverse complement strand
TAAAAATGGGGAAGGTAACGCCGGTATATAGGATTCTTCGTTGCATCCAACATGCTGAATTAATTTAGTTTTAGGCTTTACCAAAGAAGATTTGTTCTGAAAAATCCTACAAAAAGTTGACACTATCCAAGGACCACTTTTTGGTTGACATCTTTTTTAATTATCATTATAATTTGTTTGTTATATAGATTTTTTGACATATATTTTTTATATACATAAATAGAAAATTATGTAAATCTATACTATTCGGAGGTAACTAAATGTATAGGCTGGATAAGATTTCAGAAATAGATCCTGAAGTTGCAAAAGCCATTGAAGACGAAGTTAACAGGCAAAGGAATAAAATTGAGCTTATTGCGTCTGAAAACTTTGTTAGCGAGGCTGTTCTGGAGGCTTTAGGGACTCCTTTGACCAATAAATACGCTGAAGGATACCCTGGAAAAAGGTATTATGGCGGCTGCGAGCACGTAGACGTAGTTGAGCAGCTTGCCATAGACCGGGCAAAGCAGCTTTTCGGCGCAGAACACGCAAACGTTCAGCCGCACTCAGGGGCGCAGGCAAATATGGCAGTGTTCTTTGCCGTGTTAAATCCGGGGGACCGGGTCCTTGGAATGAACCTCTCCCATGGCGGACATCTGAGCCATGGAATGGCTAAAAACATTTCAGGAAAGTATTTCGACGTTGTTTCATACGGTGTCAGAAAAGAAGACGGAAGAATTGATTATGATGAAGTCAGAAAAATTGCGAAGGAAAGCATGCCCAAGTTAATTATTGCGGGGGCAAGCGCATATTCAAGAATAATTGACTTTAAGGCATTCAGCGAAATTGCGAAGGAAGTCGGCGCATATCTTATGGTAGATATGGCGCACATTGCAGGCCTGGTTGCTGCAGGGCTTCACCCGAATCCGGTTCCCTACGCTGATTTCGTAACCACCACAACTCACAAGACATTAAGAGGGCCAAGGGGCGGCATGATTCTTTGTAAGGCAGAACATGCAAAGTTGATTGACAGTGCCGTATTCCCAGGTATCCAGGGAGGTCCGTTGATGCATGTAATTGCGGCAAAGGCCGTAAGCTTTAAAGAGGCTCTCACTGACGAGTTCAAGGAATACCAGAAACAGATTGTAAAAAATGCCAAGGCTCTGGCTGATGCGCTCATAAGCAAAGGATTTGAACTGGTTTCTGGCGGTACGGACAACCATCTTATGCTTGTAGACCTTACGAATATAGGAGTTACAGGAAAAGATGCACAGAATATGCTTGATGAGGTCTTTATTACCGTAAATAAAAACGGAATTCCTTTTGATACAAAGAGTCCTTTTGTGACAAGCGGAATAAGAATTGGCACGCCTGCCGTGACAACCAGGGGTATGAAGGAAAAGGAAATGGAAACCATAGCTGAATTGATAAGACTTACACTTACGGATTTTGAGAACTCAAAGGAAAAGGTTATTGAGGAAGTAAAAGCTCTTTGCCAGGCATATCCGCTGTACTAAAATATATAAAAAAGGGGTACTCTAGAGTATCTCTTTTTTTACGTGAAGAACATAGGTTGGACTTTATATCAATTTATGTTCCAGAAGGGGAGGCGAGGTGAAGGCATGGCAAAAAAAGAACCGCTGGCATACAGGATGTGTCCAAGGACAATTGAGGAATTCGTGGGCCAGGAGGAAATAATTGGGAAAGGCAGAATGCTCTACAGGATGATTAAGGCTGACAGAATAAGTTCAATTATACTGTACGGGCCTCCTGGAACCGGTAAGACGTCGATCGCACGGATAATTGCCAATTCAACAAAGTCAAGGTTTGAAAGGCTGAATGCAGTAACTGCCGGAGTAGCTGATATCAAGAGAATTATAGAGGATACACAAAACCAGATACTGAACCCCAGCGGCAGGACAGTCCTTTTCATTGATGAAATACACCGTTTTAACAAACTCCAACAGGATGCCCTGCTTCCGTTTGTTGAAGACGGAACCATTGTGCTTATCGGGGCAACAACTGAAAATCCTTTTTTTGAGGTAAACAAGGCTTTAATTTCAAGATCGTCTGTATTTATGCTAAAACCTCTCGAAGAGAAACATATTGTGAAAATTCTGAAGAACGCCCTGGAGGATAAAGAAAGAGGCCTTGGCGATTATGATGTTTTTATTGAAGACGAAGCGCTTTGGTACCTTGCCAGGATTGCAAACGGAGATGCAAGAATTGCGCTTAATGCCATTGAGCTTGCTGTTATGACGTCCGAGTTGGGGAGCGACGGCAAAATACATATCGATGTAAAAACCATTGAAGACTGTGTCCAAAAAAAGTCAATAACTTTTGACAAGTCTGGCGACAGTCATTATGATAATATAAGCGCTTTTATCAAGTCAATGCGCGGGAGCGACCCGGATGCAGCGGTTTTTTATCTTGCACGCGCGTTGTATGCCGGAGAGGATCCGGAATTTCTTGCAAGAAGGATAATAATTTGCGCATCAGAAGATGTTGGAATGGCAAATCCTAATGCGTTGCAGGTTGCAGTAGCCGCGGCAGAGGCGGTAAGGATGATAGGAATGCCGGAAGCAAGGATTATTCTTTCACATGCGGCAATTTATGTTGCAACCAGTCCCAAGTCCAACTCGTGCTATATGGCAATATCAAAGGCCCTTGACGATGTTGGGAGCAAGAATACCGGCGAAGTGCCAATGCATCTGAGAAATCCTGTCACATCAGGAATGAAGGATTTGGGATATGGCGAAGGCTATAAATATGCTCATGATTATAAGGGAAACTATGTTAAACAAGAATATCTTCCCGAAGTCATGAGAGGGACAACATATTACCACCCTACCGCAAACGGTTACGAAGCAAGGATAAAGGACTGGATTGAAAGAATCAGGGGAGAAAAATAATTTTGTTTTAATTTGTTTTATTGAAATTATTTGTGGTAACAATATAATTAAAATAGAGGTGGTAGTTCTGAATTTTAAATATGGATTCGGCAAAGGTTTTATAGAATTTAATATTGAAGAAAGCAATGTTCTTATGGAATTGCGTCAAAACAAAGTTAACATAGAATTGACCGGAGAAGACGAAGTAAGGCGTGCGTTGGACAACCCTATAGGATCGGAAAAACTTTCGAAAATTGTGAAGCCTGGAGAAAAGACAGTGATAATTACAAGTGACATAACGAGGCCCATGCCCAGCAAAGTTGTTTTGCCTCCGGTTATTGAAGAGCTTCTGAAAGCGGGCCTTAAGTATGATGATATTACGGTGGTTTTTGCGCTTGGAAGCCACAGAAAGCATACAGAAGCAGAAAAAAGATATCTTGTAGGCGATGAAATATACGAAAAGGTTAAGTGTATTGACAGCGATGCTTCCGACTGTGTCCACCTGGGTACAACGTCTTACGGAACTCCTGTGGATATATTCAGTGTGGTGGCAAACGCTGACAGAAGAATTTGTCTGGGAAACATAGAATATCACTACTTTGCAGGCTACAGCGGCGGACTCAAGGCGATAATGCCCGGTGTGTCAACAAGGGATGCCATACAGTCAAACCACAGTAATATGGTAAAAGAAGAATCAAGGGCCGGCGCTCTTGATGATAATCCTGTAAGGCTTGACATAGAGGAAGTTGCCAACTTTGTGCCCGTAGACTTTATTGTAAATGTAGTCCTGGATGAAAACAAAAGGATTATCAAAGCCGTCGCAGGTCATCATAAGCTGGCCCACAGAGAAGGCTGCAAATTCCTTGACAGCCTTTATAAAGTTGAAATTCCTGAAAAGGCTGATATTGTTGTAACAACACCCGGCGGATATCCTAAGGATATAAACCTGTATCAGGCACAAAAAGCCCTTGAAAACGCAAAACACGCAGTTAAGGACGGTGGCGTGATTATACTTGTCGCTTCTTGTTCTGAAGGCGTTGGCGGAGAAATATTTGAGAGATGGTTGCTTGACGCTGAATTGCCGGATAACCTGATAAGAGACATCCAAAGGAACTTTGTGTTAGGCGGGCATAAGGCTGCAGCGATAGCCATGCTCCTTAAAAAAGCCAGGATTTTCCTGGTATCGGACATGGACAGCGAGTTTGTGAAAAGATTGTTCATGGAGCCTTTTAATGATGTAAACACCGCATTGGAAGAAGCGTTCAGAATAAAGGGAAATAATGCAAAAGTTATCCTGATGCCTTACGGAGGCTCAACGCTTCCGGTAGCAGCAGGATAACAGCTTTGAACCGGAGTTTGAGGCATGCTTGTCAGCAATACATAATGAAGACTTATATACATAATGCAATTTTATGATTATCTTGACATTTTATTTTTATTAAGATAGGGAGTAGAGAACAATGACAGAAAGATATGTTTATCTGGACCATGCAGCAACAACTCCTGTAAAGGAAGAAGTACTAGAGGCCATGTTGCCTTTTTTTAAAGACAAGTTTGGCAACCCGTCATCCATTTATTCTATTGGCAGGGAAAGCAAAAAAGCCATAGAGGATGCAAGGGAAAAGGTTGCTGCGGCTATTGGAGCACAAAGTAAGGAAATATTTTTTACCGGTTCGGGAACTGAAGCAGACAACTGGGCAATAAAAGGGATTGCATATGCCAACAGGCAAAAAGGAAACCACATAATTACGTCTTCAATAGAACATCATGCGGTTCTTCACACATGCCAATACTTAGAAAGCGATGGATTTGAAGTAACCTATCTGCCAGTGGATGAGAACGGACTTGTAGATCCTGAACAGGTGAGAAATGCTATTAAGCCAAATACAACCCTGATAACAATTATGTTTGCCAACAACGAAATCGGTACAATACAGCCGATTGCTGAAATTGGAAAGATTGCCAGGGAGAAGGGAATATGTTTTCATACCGATGCGGTACAAGCAGTCGGTAGTGTTCATATTAACGTTGAAGACATGAACATAGACCTCCTTTCCATGTCAGCCCACAAATTTTACGGGCCAAAAGGGGTCGGGGCCCTGTATATTAGGAAGGGTACAAAGATAACATCGTTTCTTCACGGCGGCGCTCAGGAGAGAGCAAGAAGGGCCAGCACTGAAAACGTGGCAGGAATCGTCGGCTTGGGAAAAGCCATTGAACTGGCTGCCCGCAATATTGACGAGAATGCTAAAAAACTTATGGAGTTAAGAGACAGAACAATAGAGGAGGTAATTAAAAAAATACCTTTTGTCAGGCTGAACGGCGACAGGAACAGGAGATTGCCCGGGAATGTCAACTTTTCATTTGAGTACATTGAAGGGGAATCATTGCTTCTCATGCTTGATATGAAAGGTATTGCGGCTTCAAGCGGTTCTGCCTGCACATCAGGTTCTCTTGATCCTTCCCATGTGCTTTTGGCTATAGGTTTACCGCATGAAATTGCCCATGGCTCTTTAAGACTGACTTTTGGAGTAGACAACACCCACGAGGATATTGATTATCTTATGGAAGTGCTTCCTCCGATAGTAGAAAGATTGAGGGAAATGTCACCACTTTATGAAAATGTGAAAAGAGGGAATAAAAATGTATAGTGAGAAAGTAATGGACCATTTTATGAATCCGCGCAATGTGGGAGAAATAGAGAATGCAGATGGCGTTGGCCAGGTTGGAAATCCCAAATGTGGAGATATAATGAAAATGTATCTAAAAATTGAGAATAACGTTATAGTAGATGCGAAGTTCAAAACCTTTGGATGTGGCGCTGCGGTTGCTACCAGCAGCATGGCCACTGAAATGATAAAGGGAAAGACCGTAGAGGAGGCCTTAAAGATTACAAATAAGGCTGTTGCAGATGCTTTAGACGGGCTTCCTCCCGTAAAGATGCATTGTTCCAATCTTGCGGAAGAGGCAATAAAAGCGGCAATTGAAGATTACCTGAAGAAAAACGGAATAACCAGTGTAAGTACTGATTGTAATATCTGCTGTAAAAAGTGCGATGATTTCGAGCATGAACATTATGATGACGAGCAAGACGACGGCACGGAGATGGACAAATGCCAAAGAAGAAAGTAATGGTTGGAATGAGCGGCGGCGTAGACAGTTCTGTTGCAGCCGCCATATTATTGGAAAAAGGATACGATGTCATCGGTGTGACAATGAAAATATGGCCAGAGTCAAACAGCGAGACCAGGCTGAGAGAGGACGGCTGCTGTTCTTTATTTGCAGTTGAAGATGCCAGGAGGGTCGCCGACAAACTCGGAATACCATACTATGTGCTGAATTTCATTGACTTATTCGAGGACAAGGTAATCAATTACTTTACAGGCGAATATTTAAGGGGTAGAACTCCTAATCCATGCATTGCGTGCAATAGGTTTGTCAAGTTCGAAGCTTTGCTGCATAAGGCCGTTTCCATGGGGATTGATTATATTGCTACCGGCCATTATGCAAAAATTGTGTACGATGATTCATTAGGCAGGTATCTTTTGAAAAAGGCCGTTACAGCAAGCAAAGACCAGACTTATGCACTGTATACGCTTACACAGAAGCAGCTTGCAAGGACTCTTATGCCTTTAGGCGATTTTACCAAGGAGCAGGTACGCGCAAAGGCAAAGGAACTCGGGCTGCCTGTCGCGTCAAAGCCTGACAGTCAGGAAATATGCTTTGTGCCTGACAATGACTACGGAAAATTCATATGCGAAAACACGGGTAAAAAGGCCGAAGAAGGTGATTTTGTAGATATTAACGGAAACGTGCTCGGACGGCACAAAGGAATAATACATTACACTGTAGGCCAGAGAAAAGGACTTGGAATTGCGTTGGGCAAGCCTATGTATGTAGTAAGGATAGATGCTGAAAACAACAGGGTTGTCCTTGGAGAAGAAAACGAGGTGTTTTCATCTGAGCTTATAGCAGATGACTTGAACTTTATTTCAATAGATAGACTTGAAGGAGAAAAAAGAGTCAAGGCGAAAATCAGGTACTCAGCAAAAGAAGCTGATGCAGTAATCAGCCCTTTGGAAGACGGAAAGGTTAAAGTGGTATTTGACACTCCCCAGAGAGCTGTAACTCCAGGCCAGTCTGTAGTTTTCTACGACGGAGATGTAGTAGTGGGCGGCGGGATTATACAGTAAACAAAATCGTGTCAAGGGGGCGGTTCTTTTGACAACATTGTCAAAGGAAGCGTCCCCATGTTTTGTGCTATATCCTGGTGAATACAGGCTTGCGGTTTTCAAAGTGGCAGATATAATTAAAGCCCGCCTCTTTGATTAATTCTTTAAAAAAGCCAAACTTGTAACCGACCTGGCTGAGGGAATGGGCATCGGAACCCAGGCACAATAATTCTCCGCCGAGTTCTTTGTACCTTTTAAGGATATTCAAATCGTATTCAGGTACGGGCGATTTTCCAAACTCCCTAAATGACCCGGTATTAATTTCAAAGCCTTTTCCTTCGGAAATTAATATTCTGAAAATAGTATCCAATATATCCTTATGGTCATTATATCTTAACGATCTGTCTTCATACTCAGCGCATCTTATTATATAGTTAATATGTCCAGCCATGTCAAAGTTTTTAAAGAGGGTGATTGCTTCCAAAACCTTTTCAAGATAAATTTCATAAGCCTGCTGCTTTGACTTTCCCTTGTAATATTCGCCGTCGTAGGGGTCGATTCCGTCTAAGATGTGTACGGAACATATTACATAATCAAAATCATGATTAATGAAAATTCTGTTTGTCCTTTCTATAACGTGGGGTTGAATGCCTATCTCAACACCCTTAAGCACCTTAAGCGCCGGAGCGGACTTTTCTTTTAAATTATCCATATATGCAGAGTATTCATCAAAATCAAACTGAAACTCATCTTCATGGCCAGGAAAATCATAGTCAATGTGGTCTGTAAAAATTATGCCCTGCAGTCCTGTGTCCATTGCTTTTTGACAAAATAAATCAGGTTTTATATTGCTGTCGGTTGAAAAACTGCTGTGAATATGGCAATCAAACAATTTTACACCCTCCGTATTAAAATAACTTATTTTATTATATAATAAGTATAATATAAATAAAAGGGGAAGGAGAACTTATGGAAGAAAAGAAAACAGAAGGACAGAAGCTATATGAAAAACTGGCTTTCAAAAGTAAAAATATTTGGGAGCATGTGTCAGAGGAATATAAAAATGAAGCTTTTAAATTTTGCGAGGGATACAAGAATTTTTTAGACGAGGCGAAAACCGAAAGGGAATTTGCCGAGAAAACCAGACTTTTAGCAGAAGAAAAAGGTTTTGTATCGCTTGATGAAATAATTAAATCAAATACAAAACTTAAGGCGGGTATGAAGGTATACCGCATCAGTAAAAATAAAACTGCTATTCTTAGCGTAATAGGAAAGAGACAGGTTAGTTACGGAGTAAAAATAGTAGGAGCCCACATTGACTCTCCAAGATTGGATTTAAAACCTACACCTTTATATGAAGATACTGACATGGCACTTCTGAAGACCCATTACTATGGAGGAATTAAGAAATACCAGTGGGTTGCTATACCGCTTGCGCTTCACGGTGTCATAGTCAAAGGGGACGGGAGTATTATAAACGTAAAAATCGGTGAAGATGAAAACGACCCTGTATTTACGATAACTGATATTCTGCCTCACCTTGCTGCTGACCAGATGCAAAAGAAAATGAGCGAAGGCATAACAGGCGAGGGCCTGAATGTCCTTTTTGGGTCAATACCGTACTGCGATGAAAAAGTTAAAGAAAAGGTCAAGACAAACATTTTAAATATTCTCAACCAGAAATACGGAATTATTGAAGAGGACTTTATATCTGCGGAACTGGAAGTTGTCCCGGCTTTTAAAGCAAGAGATGTTGGCATAGACATGAGCATGGTAGGCGCATATGGACAGGACGACAGAGTTTGCGCATATACGGCTCTTATGGCAATACTTGAAGCTGAAAACCCGGACAAGACTGCAATTTGTATTCTTACCGACAAAGAGGAAATAGGCAGTGTTGGCAATACGGGTGCTGAGTCAACTCTCCTTGAAAACTTTGTTGCTGATTTATGCGCATTAAGTACTGACAATTATAATGAAATGCTGCTCAGAAACTGCCTGAGAAACTCTAAAATGCTCTCCGCTGATGTTAATGCTGCAGTAGACCCTAATTATGAAAGTGTATTTGACAAGAAAAACGCTACGTACATAGGGAAAGGCATAGCACTTCAAAAATATACCGGAGTGCGTGGCAAAGTAGGGGGTAGTGATGCGAATGCGGAGTTCGTAGGAGAAATAAGGCAGCTTTTTAATAAGCACGGTATAATATGGCAAACAGGCGAACTTGGGAAGGTTGACCAGGGAGGCGGCGGAACAATAGCTCAGTATGTCGCCAACCTGGGAGTGGAAGTTATTGACTGCGGAGTTCCGGTTCTGTCAATGCACTCGCCTTTTGAGGTAACAAGCAAAATTGATATTTACAATACTTATAAAGCATATAAGGTTTTTTATGAAGAGTAGAATAGTAAAGGAAGCACGGGGATAGCCCCGTGTTTCCTTTGTATATAAAAAAAGACTGCCTTTTCTGACAGCCCTTGTTTCTCATTCGCCCATTATGGAATTGGTTGACCGGTTCCCTCTAAATTGGTGTCGCTGTTGGAAGGATTATCCTTGGTAACGTCCAGCTTTTCGTTATCATCTGAATTATTATCTTTGTCTTCCTTTGTGTTGTTATTTCCTGTTTTGCTGCTTGAAGCGGAAGAAGAAGTACCCGTTTTCCCGGCCTTTTTGTCTGTTTTATTGGAATAATCCTGGAAGGTACCTTTTGCATAAAAGTATTCTTCCATAATTTTTTTGGTTTCTTCCTCATCATATATAAAGAACGAGTAACCGCTGTTTTTAGTTTTGCCAGGGAGAGTAAAGAAACTTACATTCTCAGCTTTGAAGTTTGAAATGTTTTTGACAAGTTTCATTATCTCGTTCATGGTAATATTTGTTTCCAGGTTATCATATATAATGTTAATTATTTCATTTATTTTGGAAAAATAGAAAATATTTGCTTTCTGCCTGACCAATTCCTTTATAAAATTCTGCTGTGCTTCTATTCTTTTCAGGTCGGAACCGTCATAGTATTTTCTCATTTCTTTTGTCCAGCCGCCCTCATTAGGCTGCCTGAATCTCAGGTACTGCTCAGCCTTTTTTCCGTCAAGAACCTGTTTGCCTTTCTTTAAGTGAATATGAAGGTTCTGTATAGGGTCATCATAGTCCATATCAACCGGGACGTTTATTTCTACGCCTCCAAGAAGGTCGATAATATCCCTGAAGGTTTTTATGTCAAGGTATACATAATACTTTATATTTACGCCAAACATTTTGCTTAAAGTATCCACAAGCAGCTTAGCACCGTTCTTTTTCGCATACAGGCCGTTTACCTTTGGAATTTCCATGCCTGGTACATCAACCTTGGTATCTCTGGGGATTGACATTATATTCAATTTATCTGTATTGGGATTAAAATTTACCAGCATAATAGTGTCTGTATTTGCTCCCCATTTATCACCAACCATAAAAACAAAGTTTACAGGATCATTTCCAATAACAAAAGGCCTTAAGATGCCAGTTAAAATGTTTTCTTCAACTTCACTGTCGGCTGATACTTCAGATACATCCATTTTACTGATGAAATTTAACATATATGAACCCACTAAAAACAAAAAAATTGAAATTATACTTGTCATAATCAAATAAAATTTCCTTAGATTCATCCTCAATACCCTCTTGTCCGAATATATAAAGCTTTATATAAAATTATATATAAAATGCTAAAAATCCAACTGTATTATTGTTTGACTTAGTAAAGCCTGTAAATGTTTCTTTTATTGTTTTCGCTGTCTAAAAATAATTGTTAACCAAAACATGCAAAATCTAAAACCCATTACACATTATAAGTTATTTAAAAGTGTAAGTAAACAATAAAAGTGTTAAAAGATTATTACTTAATCGAGTAGTAAGCAGGTGAAATAACTACCTGCCTCCTACTTGATTCAAACTATCTTTCTACTCAGGATATTCTATATTTGCCAGGGGATTGTTGTTTACTGCATCCCTTAGCTGTTGATTGTCAACATGGGTATATATTTCCGTGGTGGCTACGCTTTCGTGGCCGAGAATCTCTTGCAGCGCCCTTATGTCAACTTTCCCGTACCTATACATGAGTGTTGCGGCAGTGTGCCTAAGTTTGTGGGTAGAATACCTTTCAGGGTCAAGGCCGGCGGCTTTAATATATTTCTTGACAATGTGCTGAACAGTTTTCTGGCTTATTCTCTTTTTCCGTTCGCTTAAGAAAAGTGCATTCCTGTCCTTGACACCTTCCACAGGACGTACTCTCATATAAGCTTCAATAGCTTTCTTGCATGCAGCGTTGAGATATATGGTGCGTTCTTTATTGCCCTTTCCGACGACTGTAAGTGTATCGCCTTTTATTTTGCTTATATTGATATTGACCAGCTCCGAAAGCCTGAGACCGCAATTTAAGAACAGCGTAATAATAGCATAGTCCCTTTCACGGTTTTTTCCTGTAACAGAATTAAGAAGCCTTTTGCTTTCTTCTATATTTAAGTACCTTGGCAGCCTCTTCATAATCTTCGGAGATTCAAGTTCTGCAGCGGGGTTGTAGTCCAACAGGTTTGCTTTACTGAAAAGGTAATTGAAAAAAGATTTAATGCTTGCTACTTTGCGCGCACGTGAATTAGCGTTATTGTCACGTTCACGGCTGACATATGACATATAAGCATATAGATCGCTTAAAGTAATTGTCCTAATCAGGTCAATTGTTACATCGCTTATATCAATGGCGGATAAATCCTGCTCATCAACCAATCCTTTATGTATTTTCATGAAACGCAGGAATGTCCTCAAGTCATAATAATACTCCTGTACTGTGCTTTTTGATTTTCCTTTGATTGTTTCCATATAATTAAGAAAGTCTTTAACAACTACCGGCGCCTCATTCATCTTTCGTAAACCTCCATTCATGAGAACAGAAGACAGAAGAAGGAAAACAGAATAAAAAGCTTCTAAACATAACCAGAGCTCTGACCCTGCCCTTTATTCTCCATTCTCTATTTTCTGTTTTCTGTTCTCTGGTACGGTCTGTCCCCTTACATTATACCACAAATATTTTTTGTTGTTATGTTGCCTTTTTATTGTTGTTATGTTACCTTTCATCCCTATAGGTCAAATGAAAAGGTCATTTCCGCTTTGTAAAACTTATTTCCGCTGCCTATGAATTTGGTCTGTAAATAACTTTTTAAATTAAACTAATGTTTCCTCCTTCTTCTGATATTCTCATTTCTTATATTGACAATACATGATTCGACAAATATAATGGATATGATTCAAGAATAGATATTTTTCATGTTATTTCATCATAATTTTAGGGGAGAAAATACCATTGTTGTATTGTTCTAAAACGGCTCGTTTCAATAAAGGCATTTTTTTTAATCTGCGCTCTATCTTTCTCATTAAGATGGTATTTGTGATATTTATATGTGCTTTGCCATCCCGTGCAAAGGCACAGGATGTTATAAGTCCTCCAATATCAAAAAATGGGGTACTTGATCTCACCGGTTGGAACTTCGATAATGACGGACCTGTAAACCTTGATGGTGAATGGGAGTTCTACTGGAACCAGTTGTATGAACCTGATCATTTTTTAAGCGGCATGAACCTGCCTGTGGTGAGGAACCTGATAACAATCCCGCGTTCATGGAACGGCTACATAGTTGACGGTGAACAGATAGGAGGCATGGGTTTTGCAACCTTCCGCCTCAAAGTCATCCTTCCTGGTAATATGAATAAATCCATATCAATAGAAGTGCCATCCATATATACTGCTCACAGGTTATGGATAAACGGTGAGCTGGTATCATCGGATGGAAAGGTCAGCAGCACAAAGGAAGGAAGTGAGCCCAAACACTTTCACAAGGTTGTTTCCTTAAAACAAAGCAGCGGAACTTTAGAATTCGTTGTGCAGGTGTCGAATTTCATGCACCGGCGTGGTGGAATGTGGCAGCCCATAAAACTCGGAAATAGTGAAGATATACTGAAATTGCGGGAACGGCAGGTAATAACCGATATGATACTTTTTGGGAGCCTATTCATAACGGGATTATATTACCTCGTTATATATATTCTCAGGCCAAAGAACAAATCACCTTTGTATTTCAGCATATTTTGCCTGCTGGTATCCTTGCGGACCCTGCTGGTGGGAGAGATTATCCTTTTATATTATTTTCCTCAAATAACACAAGAATTTGCTTTAAAAGTAGAATATTTCACATTTTATCTTGGAATTACGTTTTTTTCACTTTTCATTCATTCTCTTTTCCCATGTGAAATACCGGGTAAATTGGCTAAGGTTATCACGGCTGTAGGTTTTGGGTATTCTTTTATTGTAATTATTACGAAAGCTAGTTTTTATTCGACCATACTTATTTATTACCAGATATTCACATTTATAATATGTACATATTTTCTGATTGCCCTGATAATTGCGGCTTGCAGGAAGCACGAGGGAGCTCTGTTCGTTCTTTCAGGTGCCCTTATTTTTGTTGCTGCAATCTTTAATGATATTTTTTACTTCAATGAAAAGCTTTTTACAGGAAGCTTGACCCCTCTTGGGATGTTTATATTTATTTTTACACAGTCCTTTGTAATATCCAAACGCTACTCCAAAGCATTCAGTGAAGTAGAGCGCATGTCTGAGCGCTTGATAGCCATGGATAAACTCAAGGATGAATTCCTTGCCAACGTAACTCACGAGCTGTTAACACCTTTAAACGGTATGGTTGGCATAGCAGAATCGGTTAATGACAATGCTGAGGGAAACATTGACAGCCGGCAGAAATATAATCTTTCGCTTATTGCTACAAGCGGAAGGCGCCTTGCTGTGCTGGTCCGTAATATACTGGACTTCACTAAGCTTAAGAACAGTGATGTTATACTGAAAAAGAAGAATGTCAATATAAAGCATGTAGTGCAGGTTGTGGTTACCCTCTGCAAGCCGCTTATTAAAGGCAAGCCATTGGTGATAAACGATAATATTCCTGATGGTCTTCCGCCGGTTGAAGCTGATGAAGACCGCTTGCATCAAATATTCTATAACCTTATTGGCAATGCTATCAAGTTCACCCACTCAGGCAAAATAGATGTTTCTGCAACCGTAAAAGAGCGATTTTTGGAGGTTACGGTAGAAGATACGGGAATAGGCATAGCTGAAGATAAAACCGGCATTATTTTTAATGCCTTTGAGCAAATAGACAGCTCTGTTTCCAATGGATATGCAGGCATAGGCCTTGGGCTTAACATAACGAAAAAACTCGTTGAGCTTCATGGGGGCACTATCAGGGTTGAATCAGAGGAGGGCAGGGGAAGCAGATTCATCTTCACACTGCCGGTCGGAAAGATAAAAGCCGGGGAGATTATAGCCGGGGCAGGTAGCGAAACAGCTTTTGAAGTGGTACCGGTTGAGATAGCAGCAGCCTCTGAGCAGACAACTTCTGGTGGAAGAGGAAGGATACTTGTTGTAGATGATGAACCGGTAAACTGCCAGGTATTGGACAGTCAGTTAAGTATGGAAGGATTTTTGGTTGAATGTGCATTTAGCGGTAAGGATGCTCTGAAAAGAATCAATGCAAATGAGGATTTTGACTTGATAATACTGGACGTTATGATGCCGGAAATGTCAGGATATGAAGTGTGCAGATGCATAAGGAAAAAACACTCGGTTGGAGAAATTCCCATACTGATGCTGACAGTAAGAAATAGAATTGAAGATATACTGCAGGCTTTTGAAAGCGGTGCAAACGACTATATACCCAAACCTTTTGACAGAAGAGAAATGCTTGCCCGCGTAAGAAATCTGGTGGAAATGAAGAAAGCAATTAAACAGGCTGTCGATGCAGAATTAAAATTCCTGCAGGTACAGATCAAACCACATTTCCTGTATAATACCCTAAACACAATAATGGGATTTTGCGTCAAAAACCCGGAAAAAGCTTACATGTTGTTGGATGACTTCAGCAATTACCTTCAGGGCAGGTTCCGTTTTAAAAAACTTGATAACCTTATATCGCTTGAAGATGAGATTGAACTGGTAAAATCATATTTGAATATTGAAATGGCCAGGCTAGGCGACCGGCTCAAAGTAGAATATAAAATAGAACAGGAGATAAATGTGATGATTCCTCCACTCTTACTGCAGCCATTGGTGGAAAACGCTGTAAAACATGGCATCTACCACAAAAATGGTGAAGGTACTGTTTGGATATCCGTCAGCAGGGAGAAGAACTATGTGTTAATAACAGTAAAGGATGACGGGGTGGGAATGCCCCAGCAAAAGGCAGACTTAATACTGGAAGAGCAAAATGAAAGCAACAGCATAGGCATATATAATGTAAATGAAAGGCTAAAAAAGTTTTATGGCTGTGGGCTGAAAATAATCAGTGATGTTGGCAAAGGTACCACAGTTATGCTGAAAATCCCGGATTTATGTGCTGAAAGGGGTCTGAACTAATGAAAGTTGTTTTAGTTGATGATGAATTAATGGCACTGGAAAACCTCAAATATGTTATCGGCCATTTTAGAGATATAGAAGTTGTGGGTGCATTTACAGATCCACTCGAGGCAATACAAAAAATTTGTCAGCTAAAACCCGATGCTGTGTTTTTAGATATTGAAATGCCACAGATAAACGGATTTACGGTTGCTGAAGAAATAAGCGAAATGTTGCCTGAGACAAGAATAGTTTTTGTAACCGGCTTTGATGATTATGCTGTAAAAGCATTTGATATCAACGCAATAGACTATGTCCTAAAGCCTGCTTCCAAAAGGCGGCTTGGGCAGACTATCGACAAACTGGTCAAAAACCGCGGGAACCACAGTAAGGATGCACAGACAGAAGAATCGAGAAAGGCTATATCCACATTGTCCGGAAAACAGACTAATAAAATAATCGCCTGGAAGGAAAACAAAATTTTTCTTCTGCGTCCGGAACAAATATTATGTTTTTCAGCAAAAGGAGGAGAAGTGGTTGCCGTGACCAAATTCGGACAATTTAAAGTCCGTAATACCTTGAATTGTTGGGAGGAGCGGCTGTCTGAATCCGGCTTTTTCCGTTGCCACAGAGCTTTTTTAATCAATCTGGACAAGATTGAGGTGATCCGCCCAATGTTTAACAATATCTATGATATAAAGCTGGTTGATTACCCTGACAATATTCCTGTGAGCCGCAAATATGCAAAACAGTTAAAGCAAATATTGGGATTATAATTTACCCTCTTTCCACTTATTTCTCAATATGACCTTTCATTGTCATATTAATACCATTTGTCGAAAAATCATATATTTTTCAAATTTTTTGCTCTAATATTAAGGTGATTTGTCGTATAGTCAAACAATCATTTTGATTGTTTGACCGGCTTCATTAAAATTTTACATAAAATTAATGAAGGGGGTAAATTATTTATGAAAGAAGGAACCTTGAAAAAGTCGGTATCTATTCTTTTGGCATTATTACTCATACTATCATTGCAACTGGCACCTATTGCAGTTTTTGCCGAAGAAGAATCCGACAGCTATATTGAGGAGGTAGTACGCCTTGTCAATATAGAGCGTGCCAATGAGGGTCTTTGTGAGCTGGAAATTCTGGAGGATTTATGTTACGCTGCTCAAGTGCGTGCTGAGGAAATAGCTGAGCTACTTACCCATGTGCGTCCGGACGGAAGCGAATGGAGCACTGTACTTGATGAATATGAAATTTCACGCAGTACTGCAGCAGAGAATATTGCTCATGGACCTAAGACACCTTCTGCGGTTGTAGAGAAATGGATGTCTTCACCTGGGCACAGAAGCAATATTCTAAATGAAAACTTAAATTATATAGGAGTAGGCTTCTACCAGGAAGGCACAGCTACATATTGGGTTCAGCTCTTTATTGGTACTGAGGGAGAATGCCAGGAAGACTCAGAAGATGCTCAGTCAACATCCCAAGAGGAAGGAGAAGCTGAAGAGAGTCCGGTTGATGGTTCAACAACGCCTGAGCCCGAAAAACAGCCTGATGTACCGAAATCAGATCAAACCGGTGAATCCGGCAATATTCAATCTATTGAAGTTGCACAGGTTATGGGGAAAGGCATGTCAATTGAGGATGGCAGTTTATACAATATGCAATCTTTTGTTGCCGGGAAGAATACTGCCATACTGGTCAGCCTGAAAGAAGCCGTAACCATTGATCCGTCCGGAGATACGCAGTATGTAACGATTTCGAAAGACGGAAAAGAAATTGCAAAGCTGAAACCGTTAGGTGCAGAGAGAAAAACCAATTTAATAGAGTTTCTGCCAAAAAGCCTGAAAGATGTTGGTAACTGGGCAGCAGGAGACTATACAATTACTGCTGTTGTAGGAAATGACAGCAGCAGTGTGAATGTTAAGTTCCAGGAACGTATGGTAATGAGGATACTCGCCATACCTGTAAAAGGTAATTGGGGCGGGGACATTAGGAGCTGCAACGGCGAATGGAAAACTGCCGGAAAGTTTACCCAAATAGTATATCCGCTTAAAAACGGAGGCCTTATATGGGAACTTGCTCCGGAGCTTGACTTAAGCGATGACAAGTATGACCTTACTACAGATGAAGGCATGTATGCAGTATGGGAAGCTCTTTCCAGCAAACAGACAAGGGATAACAAGTATACACTCATTGTTGGTTTTGTACGTGACAGGCAGGGCGATGGAAATACTATGGGGTATACTTATGGAAGACCGGCAACAGTAGTAACCGAATCCGACCAGGATATGTTGGCAACAGTTGCCCATGAAATTGCCCACTGTTATGAAATCGGGGATGAATACAGCGGTGGTTCTATAAATATGAAAGTAAACCCGGCACCTTATGGTATGGAAGGTACTGACTGGTATACCAATGAAGATATCGTTGCAAACAAGCAGTTTATTAAAGGAGATTCAGATAGTTATGGAGACGGCTCTCTCATTTTACCGGAACAGCACCCCTATGAACCATATGGACGCGGCTTGCTTGGTACCATGGTAAGTTATATGGGTACCGGAGCTAAGCAGTCACAGTATTGGACAACATCAGCGCTTTGGGAGCAGCTATTCAAAAGCTTTGCCCATAGTGGAAATCAAATATTGTCAGCCGGGGATGGAAATGAAGAGGAAGAGGAACAAGAAGAGTGGATTAACCTGATTGATATTTCAGGTACAATAAATAAAGACGGTACGGTTATTCTTAATCCGTCCTATCACTACGAAGGCCTATGGGAGTATGTGGAGGAACCCGAGGGGAAAGGCTACTTTGCCGTATTGCTTGATAAGGACGGAAAAGAACTTGAAAAGGCAGAGTTTGGAGTTTCATTCACGACAAGGTCCAACCCTCCAAAAAGCGTTTATAAAGCTCCATTTTCTGTAACCCTGAAATATCCTCAGGAAACTAAAGCAATAGAAATCCGCCGTGGAACAGAAACTGTTTACCGTGTGGAAGCTTCTGAAAATAAGCCGGAGGTATCATTCACAACAATACCTACTGATAAAGAAATTAGTGGTAAATACACCGTCACGTGGCAAAGTGAAGATAAGGATGGCGACAAGCTCTTTTACGAACTCTGGTATGCGCCAAATGAAGAAGACTGGATATGCCTTGCAAACAATATTGCTGAACCTTCCTATGAGGTGGATTTTGATGCATTGCCTGGCGGCAAAGAAGCAAAATTCTATCTCTATGCAACAGACGGGATCAATACGTCCTTTGTCGAAAGCAACAGCTTTGCAGTTGAATACAAGGCACCGGAAGTTCTGACAGAGCAAGCTGAACCCCAGAAGTTTAAAGTAACTGATGAAATTTACTTTGAAGTAGATGTTTATGACCCACAGGATGGTTATATGTACGAACCCGAAGGACAGATTGTCTGGAAGGATAAAAAAGGTGAGGTTGTAAGTGAAGATTATGCACTGTTGCTCTTCCCATACGAACTTGCAATAGGTGAGCATACATTTACAATGACTGCAACCAATTCCGGCGGCAAGTCGGTTTCGAAGGAATATAAGTTTATAATTGAAGATGATGAGTCTGCACTGCCGCAGAGCTGGTCAAGAGAAGAGTTTAAGGAAGCCATGATGTATGGGTTGGTTGATCCTTCACTTATGTATGGATATGCAAACAACGCAAGCAAAATAGACCTTGCTGCAACTGCGGTCAATCTGTATTTCCAGCTTGCTGAAGAAATCGAAGACATAGAGTTTAGCGAGGAACCGCTCTTTAGTGATTTTGAAGATGAGAGCGGCTATGCAGAACTTGCTGTCAAATTCGGTTTCCTTACTGCAGACGGCGGAGTATTTGAACCTAAAAAATCTGCTACCCGTTCCGAGGTAGTTGATGTACTCTGCAAAGTACTTGAAAAAGCAGGATTCAAAGTCGATCAGAATGCCGCGTTCAAAAAGGAATATTCCGATATTGGAGAATTGACAGGAGTTTCCAGAACAAATATGGCATACATCAATTCAATCGGTGCTATATCAGGATATGGAAACGATATATTAGCTCCAATGGATTTTGCTACACGTGAGCAGCTCGTTGTTGTGGCAAAAAGAATTTTTGACGCGGTAGTTAAGTAATGGATTTTGCCTGATACAAAATATGATTAAAGTCTGATTATTAATCAAGGCGGGATTTCTCCATACCATCCCGCCTTCTTATTTCCATCTTCCCGGATGGGATAAGAAACGGGATTTCGATTTGCTCTGTTTACATTTATCTTTCAATATGACCTTTCATTGTCGTCCTAATACCATTTGTCGAAAAATCATATATTTTTGTAAATTTTTGTACTAATATTAGGATGATTTGTTACAAAATTAAACAGTCCTGAATAAATATTCTGCCGAATTCATTGAAGTTTTATATAAAAAATGAAGGGAGTAAGTAATTATGAAAAAAGGAATGCTGAAAAAGCCGGTATCTATTCTTTTGGCGTTACTACTAATACTGTCTTTACAACTTGCGCCTCTTGCGGTTTTTGCCGAAGAAGATTCCGACGACTATTTTAAGCATATTGAGGAGGCAGTACGCCTTGTCAACGCGGAACGCTCCAAGGAAGGGCTTAGTGAATATGTCGTAACCTATGATTTATGTTACGCTGCTTATTTGCGTGCCATGGAGCTTTCGTTAGTATATGACCATGTGCGTCCTGATGGGAGCCAATGGTATACGGTATTTGATGACTACGGAATTAAATGCAGCAACGCAAGCGAAAATGTTGCATATGGTTTTAAGTCGATATCTGATGTTGTAGAAGCATGGATGAATTTACCCGGAAACAGGGCTAACATATTAAGCACTGACTTCAACTATATAGGGGTAGGATATTATCACGACGGGGTTTATGAATATTGGGCCCTGCTTTTTATTACCAGTGATGTTGAATATGGCGAAGAAGAAATCCTGACTATTTCTTCGTCAACATGCGAACAGCCTGGACAATTACCGGAAGACA
The DNA here is from genome assembly GCA_012840535.1 of Clostridiaceae bacterium. GTDB lineage: Bacteria > Bacillota > Clostridia > Acetivibrionales > DUMB01 > DULF01. The sequence goes on along the minus strand of DULF01000221.1, from coordinate 9,607 downwards.
TCTACGATGAGATAGAAGAAAATCTCGATGAAACAGCCGAAACCGAAGAATCAGGAAATATTCAATCTATTGAAGTCGCGCAGGTTATGGGGAAAGGCATGCCTATTGAGGATGGCAGTTTGTACAATATGCAATTGCATGTCGCCGGGAAGAATACAGCAATACTGGTCAGCCTAAAAAAGCCTGTAACTGTTGATCCATCAGGGAAAACACAATATGTAATAATTACCAGGGAAGAAAAGGAAATTGCAAGGTTAAAACCGTTAGGTGCAGAGAAAAAAACCAATTTATTGGAATTTTTGCCCCAAAACCTGAAGGAGGTTGATAACTGGGCAGAAGGAGACTATACTATTACCGCTGTTGTTGGAAATGACACTGGCAGTGTCAATGTTAAGTTCCGTGAACGTATGACAATGCGGATACTTGCTGTACCAATTAAAGGAAATTGGGGCGGGGAAATTAAGAGTTGCGAAGGCCAATGGAAAACCGGGGGAAAATTTACTCAGACAGTATACCCTCTTAAAAACGGAGGCCTTATTTGGGAACTTGCCCCGGAACTTGACTTAAGCGACAGCAAGTATGACCTTACAACAGATGATGGTTGTTATGAAGTATGGAAAGCACTTGCCAGCAAAAAGACAAGGGATAACAGGTATACACTAATAGTAGGTTTTGCGCGAGACTGGCAGGGAGAGGGCGGAAAGTATGCGGGATACACTTATGGAATGCCTGCTACAGTAGTCACTGAAACCGACCAGGATATGATGGCAACAGTTGCTCATGAAATTGCCCACTGTTATGATATTGGGGAAGAATACCCCGGCGGAGCTATAAACATGAAAGTAAACCCGGCACCATATGGCACGGAAGGTGTTGACTGGTATACGCGTGAGGAAATTGTTGCTAACAAGGAGTTTATTAAAGGAAATCGTGATGAATTCGGATATGGTTCCCTTATTTTGCCGGAACAGCACCCCTATGAACCATATGGGCGTGGATTGCTTGGTACCATGGTAAGTTATATGGGTTATGGGGCTAAGCAGTCACAAATCTGGACAACATCAGCCCTTTGGGAGCATCTTTTCAAAAGCTTTGCCCATAATGGGAATCAAATATTCTCAGCCGGAAATGAAGAAGAACAGGAGCAAGAAAAGAGGATTAGCCTGATTGATATTTCAGGTACAATAAATAAAGACGGCACAGTTATTCTTGATCCGTCCTATCACTACGAAGGCCTATGGGAGCATGTGGAAGAGCCCGAGGGGAAAGGCTACTTTGCCGTATTGCTTGATAAGGACGGAAAAGAACTTGAAAAGGTGGAATTTGGTGTTTCATTCACGACAATGTCAAATCCCCCAATAAGCGTTGATAAAGCTCCGTTTTTTGTAACCCTGAAATATTCTCAGGAGGTTAAAGCTATAGAAATCCGTCATGGAACAGAAACAGTTTACCGTGCGGAAGCTACTGAAAACAAACCGGAGCTATCATTTACTCCTATACCTTCAGATAAGGAATTTACCGGTAAATACACCGTCACGTGGCAAAGTGAAGATAAGGACGGAGACAAGCTCTTTTACGAACTCTGGTATGCGCCTAATGAAGAAGGCTTAATATGCCTTGCAAACAATATTACAGATACTTCCTACGAGGTGGATTTTGATGCATTGCCTGGCGGCAAAGAAGCAAAATTCTATCTCTATGCAACAGATGGGATCAATACAACTATTATCGAAAGCAACAGCTTTGCAGTTGAATACAAGGCGCCGGAAGTTCTGACAGAGCAAAGTGAGCCACAGAAGTTTAGAGTGACCGATGAAATTTACATTGAAGTAGATGTGTATGACCCTCAGGATGGTTATATGTATGAACCCGAAGGACAGATTGTCTGGACTGATGAAAAAGGTGAGATTGTAAGTGAAGATTATGCACTGTTGCTCTTCCCATACGAACTTGCAATAGGAGAGCATACATTTACGATGACTGCAACCAATTCCGGCGGGAAGTCTGTTTCGAAGGAATATAAGTTTATAATAGAAGACGATGAGTCTGCACTGCCCCAGAGCTGGTCAAGGGAAGAGTTTAAGCAGGCTTTGATGTATTGGTTGGTTGACCCTTCGCTTATGTATGGATATGCAAATGACGCAAGCAGGATAGATCTTGCTGCGACTGCGGTTAACCTGTATTTCATGATTGCAGAAGATATAGAAGAGATAATAGATAATATAGAGTTTAGTGAGGAATCACCTTATAGCGATTTTGAAGATGAGGACGGCTATGCGGAACTTGCGGTTACATTCGGTTTCCTCACTGCAGACGGTGACCTGTTTGAGCCTCATAAACCAGTTACACGCTCCGAGATGGTTGATGTATACTGCAAAGTACTTGAAAAAGCAGGGTTTGAGATTGACCAGAATGCCAGGTTCAAAAAGGAATATGCCGATATCGGAGAATTGACAGGAGTCTCCAGAACAAATATGGCATATATGAATTCAATCGGCGCTATAACAGGATATGGAAACGATATTTTAGCCCCAATGGATTTTGCTACACGCGAGCAGGTTGTAGTAGTGGCAAAAAGAATTGTAGACGCGTTATTTGAGTAATGGATTTTGCCTGATACAATATAATGAAAGCTTTTTATCAATCAAGGCGGGATTGTTCCATGCCATCCCGCCTTTCGATTTCTAATCTTCATAATAGGGGGTAATGTTATGTTTTTTGCTTTAATAGTTTTATTGCCAATACTAGGTGCATTAGCTACTGTAGTTTCTCTTATAGCACTAATTATTGCTGCGATTAGAAAAAAGTCAAAAAAGGGATCTTTAATTACTCTTGGAATATCAATAGTGATTACCGTTCTTGGCTACATGCTTTATGGCTCAGTATTAGGCCAGTAAAAGAGTCGAAAAAAGAGACATTTTGATTTAATATCCTAAGGCAGCTTGATTAAGGCCAGTATGTTATCAATATGCTAACACTTCCAATGCAAGTACACATAATTTTCTTTATTGCTTACATAGCTTAATACTTTTATCTTGCTGCCTTTTTTTATATACTTACCGCATTTGAGACAGAAAATGTGGGAGCATGTCATGATATCCTCATGTACAGCAGGCTTAATATGTTCAATCTTTTCCCAGGATTTCCAACCAACCTTGCAGAGTCCTATGCGGTTTTCAAAGTCCGCGAAAACCCATCTTAAGAGCTTATGGAAATGAAAAGGATATTTTGTGTATTTTATGTATGGCTCAAATAAGCCGAGCTTTATTGCGTACAATTCATAATTTTTTTCAATAACCTGCTGTGCCCGGCCGCTGATTTGAGTACTGTACCAGAAGTAGCCGTTATCTTTGAGCCATAATTTTAGTTTGTCAAACATATATCCCCGGCAAATTTCGATTGTTTCACTTTTAGATACATTAAGGATTTTAAAAGCTTCTGAGACTATATTTACTACTTCATCAATATAAAGTTTCTTCTTAAAATTTTCTTTGTTATATAGTTCTACAGGAATAATGTCAAAATAGTATTCATTTTTTTCAGGCCTGTAAACTCCGATGCATGTACCGCCAACAAAACTTCCGCTTCCTGCGTCATCTATCTGGATCATATCATTCCCCTTAATAATCAGCACTGTTAAAAAATTATTTTAGAAAACTATTATTTACATAAAGAATTAAAAATATGACAATAAAAATGCAGCTACTTGATTTTTATCTTGCAAAAATATAAGATTAACATGTAATGCTAATAAAACTGCATTGCAAAATATTGGGAGAGGGTTGCAATATGACCAAAAATGTATATGACCCTATAAGAAGAATATACGATAAATTTCATTATATGAGCAAAGGGCATAAGCTTATAGCCAATTACATAATAAACCATTATGACAAGGCTGCCTTCATGACTGCAGCCAAACTTGGAGAAGCAGTCGGGGTAAGCGAGTCAACTGTGGTGAGATTTGCAACTGAGCTTGGATTTGACGGCTATCCAAAATTTCAAAAGGCTCTGCAGGAGCTTATTAAAAGCAAATTGACGTCCGTGCAAAGAATTGAAGTAACGTCAAACATGCTAAATGAGGAAAATGTATTAAAAAGCGTACTGCAGTCCGATATGGAAAAAATTAAAAGAACAATGGAGGAAATTGACCAGTCAATCTTTAACAAAGTAGTTGAAAGCATTTTAAACGCTAAAAGGATATACATACTCGGCGTAAGAAGTTCTGCAACGCTCGCAGGCTTTCTTGGTTTTTATTTTAATTTAATATTTGATAACATAAGGCTTGTTCATACAACAAGTGTAAGTGAAATGTTTGAACAAATTATAAACGCGTCGGAAGGAGATGTTGTCATTGGCATTAGTTTTCCGCGGTATTCAAAAAGGACTATAAAAGCTTTGCAATATGTTAAGAGCAAGGGAGCAACTGTTGTTGCAATAACCGATAGCTTTGATTCACCTTTGGTGTCATATGCTGACCTTGCTTTAATTGCCAGAAGTGATATGACATCGTTTGTGGATTCGCTGGTGGCGCCATTAAGCGTTATTAACGCGCTCTTAGTGGCAATAGGTATGCGTAAAAAAGAGCATATTTCCCGAACGTTTGAAACACTTGAAAAAATATGGGATGAATATCAGGTATATGAAAAGTACGACAATATCGAGCCGAGCAGGAAAGTGGACTGATTAGTTTTATACTTGGCATTAAATTTGATAAAATGGGCAGATTATTAAGATAATATTATTGAATATACATGAATCGGAGTTGAAAATGGAAAAAAAAGTTGTAGTTATTGGAGCAGGCCCTGCCGGAATGATGGCAGCCGGAAAGGCTGCCGAAAGGGGAATTAATACGATCTTGGTTGAAAAAAATGACAGGGTGGGGAAAAAGATTCTCATTTCAGGAAAAGGGAGATGCAATATTACAAATAACACCGATATTGAAGGACTGATTGAAAATATTCCCGGTAACGGGAGTTTTTTATACTCAGCTTTTTATACTTTTTCAAATGCTGACCTGGTTGATTTTTTCAACAAAAGAGGCCTTATGACAAAGGTTGAAAGAGGCGGCAGGGTGTTTCCGGTTTCAGATAAATCAAAAGATGTCGTTGATGTGCTATTTAAGTATGTGTCTGCTAATGGCGCCAGAATATTATTAAAGTCACCGGCGCTGGAGATAAAGGCTTCCGGCAGCAGGGTAAGAAGCGTGCTTCTAAAAAACGGAAAAGAGATTGAATGCAACTCGGTCGTCCTGGCAACCGGAGGAGCATCATATCCCGGCACAGGTTCTACCGGGGATGGTTACGATATGGCGAGAAAGCTTGGACATACAATTGTTGATTTAAAACCTTCCCTTGTTCCGCTTGTGGCGGAGGAACCATGGGTGAAGGAGCTGCAGGGATTGTCTCTAAAGAATGTATCAGTGACTTTCTTAAACAAAAACGGGAAAAAAATATATGAAGATTTTGGTGAAATGCTGTTTACGCACTTTGGAGTATCAGGTCCGGTAATTCTGAGCGGAAGCATACATATTATGGAGTATGGTTTTAAAAACGTAAAGCTTTCTATTGACTTAAAACCTGCCCTAACTGAAGCAAAGCTTGATGAAAGGATTAGGAGGGACTTTGAAAAGTATTCGAGAAAGCAGTATAAAAACTCTCTGGACGATTTGATTCCGAAGAAACTGATTCCTGTTATTATTAAGCTGTCCGAAATACAACCGGAAAAGCATGTAAATCAAATAACCAGGGAAGAACGAAAGAATCTTGTACACATCCTTAAAAATTTTGAATTGACCATAACAGGTTCAAGGCCTATCAAGGAAGCCATTGTTACTGCCGGTGGAGTGTCCACTGATGAAATTAATCCTTCCACCATGGAGTCAAAAATAATAAAAGGGCTTTTCTTTGCCGGAGAAGTAATAGATGTTGACGGCTATACCGGAGGTTTTAACCTTACCATAGCTTTTTCAACAGGCTATCTGGCAGGGCTTAGCTGCTAGAATACATTATTCTTTAAGTGCCTGCATATTAATTTAGAAGGATAGGAATGATTTGTTTATTTTTGTTTAATACTTAATATGCAGGTGATAAAGGATGAAACTTCTGGTATTTAGGGTTAATGTTCATAGAAAAAATGCGTATGACAGGAAAAAAATCAATATTGAAAAATTATTGTTTTTTTTATTCATAATGTCTTTTTCGGCTATGCTGCTGGTTCAGGCAATGTTACTGGATCCAACTCTGAGGGCTGCACTTGTGGTTGAAGAAGAATTTGAAGGAACACCTCTTGGAAAGGAGGAATTTTTGTACAATGAAGGATTCGTTGTTCTGCGGCTTGAAGGTGGCATTCCCGGAGGTAATATCAAGGTACTTTTAAACGGGGAAGTATTTGGCAGCTTTGAAGGAGATAAGCTAGTGGTACCGGTTATAGACGGAGATGTTATCGAAATAGACGGAAGCGATATTCTGGGGGAATTCGATGTAGTGATTGAATCATTAAGTGAAAACGTTAGCGGTGAATTCCTTGGAAAACGGGTTACAGTTTCCTCCGATGTAAAGAAACTCGCCAGGGTGAGAGTCAAGTAAGACACTTCTTATTTAAAAGAAAGATGAATACAAAAAGAAACTAAAAACTATTGCATATTTATGCCAATAGTGGTAAACTATCTTAAAAGAACATTAGTTTGCACAATATGTATTGAGTAATATGAAATTAGATGGTATACTTTTTTTTGGAGAGTGATTGATTGTGAGTGATAAAACTTTTGAATTACTAGAGAAGTTATATGCGGAGTTTTCAGGCTTTAAGAACGAAGTCAACCAGAGATTATATGATCTGAATGAGAAATATGAAGGACTGAATGAGAAATATGAGGGACTGAATGAGAAATATGAAGGACTGAATGAGAAATATGAAGGATTAAATGAGAAATATGAAGGATTAAATGAGAAATATGAGGGACTGAATGAGAAATATGAGGGACTGAATAAAAAAGTAGATAAAAATACTTTGCTGCTTGAGCGTATGGACTACAAGTTACAGTTACTTGCTGAGGTTCAACAAAATCACTTTGAAATTAACGAACGCCAGCACGAGGAAATGATGAAGGCTACAAAAGAGCAGGTAGAACTTTTAAAAACTGCTTTGAAACATGTTATACATACATAAGTAAATTCATATAGTATAAGAAAATACAGGCTCGAAAGAGTCTTTTTCTATTATAGTTACCTGTCATAGCGTCCCACTTCTCCGTGTTCCACCCTTGTTTTCGGTATTTTAATCCTATATAATATATTAAAAAATGGAAAATAAAAAAACCAGGGGAATGGTAAGTTATTATGGACCACGCGAAAGATTATGGAAGCAAAGACATCGCGAGTGCTGCCATAAAGATTGCGCTTACTTCAACCAGGCAGGAAGAAAAAAAGCTTCAGGAAGAATTCACAGCTAAAGGCATATATACTGCTGCTGTAGATTATGGCGGTGAATTTATTTCTTCAATTATGAAAATCATTGAAAGAGCGGTTGTTTCGTCGAAAAGAGAAGGGGTCATAAAAGATACTCACGCTGAGGAAGGTGCAGTAGCAGGAGCTACACGTGAAGCATTAACCCAAATAATGCCGAAAGCTCTTGGACTGAATGTAGGAGGGAAAATAGGAATAGCCAGGCATAAAGACCATATAAGCGTAGCAGTGTTTTTTGGCATAGGATTGCTTCACCTGAATGAGATATCGATTGGACTGGGGCATAGGGTGGTTTAGAAATCCCATATAAAGCGTAGGGACGGAAACGGGTGACCGCAGGTATCCCATGCAGATTTTGAAAGTATAAATTCAGAGATTGGGAGTGGATCAAATAATGCCAGTGCGGGCTATACGAGGCGCAACCACGGTGGAAAGCAATTCCCACGATGAAATAATCAATGAAACGAAAGAATTGCTTTTAAAAATAGTAGAGGAAAACAATATAGTTCAGGAAGACATAATCAGCATTATTTTTTCAGTTACGAGAGATTTGGACGCGGCATTCCCGGCAGTTGCTGCAAGACAGTTGGGGTGGACAAGCATAGCTCTTATGTGTACAAACGAAATAGATGTGCCAGGGAGCATTAAAAAATGTATAAGGGTATTAATGCATATAAATACAGAAAAGCGGAACTCGGATATTAGACACATATATCTAAAAGGTGCAAAAGTCTTAAGACCAGATTTGGCAAAGTAGATAACAGACAAATAATAGAATAAACAAATAATAGTTGACAAATGTAGCTTAGCGGTAGATAATAAATAACGATGGATTACGATAGACTACTGTAAACCTTTAATCAACTAGGAGGAACATTCTTTGGCAAAAATGTGCATCGCTATTGATGGACCTGCGGGTGCCGGAAAAAGTACTGTTGCGAAAAGAATTGCTGAAATGTTGGATATTTTATATCTTGATACCGGAGCTATGTATAGAGCGGTTGCGCTGAAAGCGATAACAGAAGGAATTGATACAAAAGATGAAGAAAAATTGAGCAATCTTGTTGAGGATATAGACTTAAGGGTTGAATACTTTCAGAACAAACAGCACGTTTTTTTAGACAATGAAGATGTAACCGATAAGATAAGGACTCCTGAAATTTCAATCGGCGCATCTGACGTATCCGCAGTAAAATCAGTTAGATTGAAAATGGTTGAGCTTCAGAGAAAAATAGCTGAAAACAATAGTCTGGTCATGGATGGCAGGGATATAGGCACATATGTGCTGCCCGATGCACGTTTTAAGTTTTTCCTGACGGCTTCAGTAGATGAAAGAGCCAGACGAAGATATTTGGAGCAAACCAGTAAGGGTATCAGCAATATTTCGCTTGAGGAAGTAAAGAAAGATATAGAGTACAGGGATAAAAACGACAGTACGAGGGCATTTGCTCCACTTAGCAAAGCTGACGATGCCATTGTAATAGACACTACCTCGATGACTGTTGAAGAAGTTGTTGACAAAATTATTTCGATAATAAAAAGCAGTGAAAAAACACAAGATGTTAGAAATAGCCAGGTTTTTAGTTAATATTTACTTTAGTATTTTTTATAAAGTAGAAATAATAAATAAAGAAAACATTCCTGCAGAAGGTGCTGCATTGTTGTGCTCAAACCATGTGGGAGCACTGGACATGTTTTTTATCGGATACAAGATTAAAAGGCTTGTTCATTATATGGCAAAAAAGGAACTTTTTAAAAATCCGATAATTGGTGCGGTAATAAGGTGGTTGGGCGCTTTTCCCGTAAACCGCGGAAAAGGTGATGTAGGTGCAATAAAAACTGTATTTAAGCTTCTTAAAGAGGGAAAAATTGTTGGAATATTCCCTGAAGGAACGAGAACAAGGGGTAAAATTAACGTGAACCGGCGTATTAAACCGGGCATAGCGCTTTTGGCAATAAAATCAGGCGTTCCGATTATTCCTGTTGCAATAAAGGGTAGTTACAAACTTTTCAGCAAAGTAAAAGTTATTTTTGGACAACCCTTTAAACTTGAAGCTGATAATAACAGGAAGTACCGCAACGATGAATTGGTAGATATAAGCAAAGCTATAATGAATAAAATATATTCTCTGATGGAGGAG
>DULF01000220.1 GCA_012840535.1 Clostridiaceae bacterium | reverse complement strand
CCGCCCCGCCTCCCGATAATCTCCTGGCAAGTTTTCCGCCTTCGCTTTCTAACAAATCAGTCCTGCATTCCCTCCACGCATTCTGGTTTTTTCCGATAACGACGGTATTCTGGTTCTGCCATAAATAAAGTATGCATTCGTTTTCCCCCACTCTATCAAGCAAATACTCTTCTATTGAAAGGTTCCACCATGGATCCAAAGTATTTACGCAGATAATTTTGGTCTTTTCAATCATTACCGATGACCTCCTTAGCTTATATCTTTTTCCTTTATATAAAAGAATGTTTTTATAGGGTAAAAACTATACCTGTTTGCCATTAATATCTGTTCCGTGCTTCCTACAAAAAGTACCCCTCCTGTCTTCAAGGAACCGTTTAATTTCCTGTATACATAATCTTTTGCTTCTTCAGTAAAATATATTAAAACATTCCGGCATACTATTAAATCACAGCTTTTCGGATACTCATCCTTTAATAGATCATGGTGCCTAAATTCAACACATTTTTTTACTTCGTCATTAATTTTGTACAAATCTCTTTCAATTGTAAAATACTTCTTCAATAATTCCACCGGAAGTTTTTCTACGCTTTTTTTTAAATATAACCCGATTTTGGCTTTCTCAATGGCCTGCCTGTCTATATCCGTAGCAAGAATCCTGATATTTTCAAGGGGAAGAAACTTATTCAAGATCATTACCAATGTATAAGGCTCATCTCCTGTCGAGCATGCTGCGCTCCAAATTTTCGGATATCTGCTTTTCTTCAGGAGATCAGGTAAAATATCTTTTTCGAGTACTTCCCACTGTTCAGGATTTCTATAGAATTCAGACACATTTATGGTAAGGTAGTTAATAAACTCATTGAAAAGCTCTTTATCTGATTTAATTGCTCTCACGTACGCGTCATATGTATCATAGTTGTTTTTCTTAATAAGGGAATTGATCCTTCTTTTCATTTGTTTCTCTTTGTAATAACTTAAGTTAATGCCTGTCAATTTGTATATCTCTTTTTTGAAGCCTTCGTAATCCATTGGCAAGTCTCTCCCTGTTTCACATTACCCCGTTTCATAAAAACAACCTTAAATGGAATTTGGAATTATTTTATCATAAATGCGGTTTTAATTAAACAAAAAAAGCGTGCTGTTTCACGCTTTTCATAAATTTATATTAACAAACTTGTTTATTCTTTTTTATCTTCTTTTTTACTCGTCTTTTTTCTCCCCTTGGCTGTTTTCAAGACCGCCTACGAGGTCCCCGAGTGTAACAGACATTTCTTCAACGTGTTCGGTTGGTACTTCTTCTGCATCTTTTTCTCCGTTTGCCGCATTATTTTCTTCTTCTGGCTCAACGGGATCTATAGGATTTACTTCCTTTATGCTTATATTGATTTTCTTCTCTACGGCATTCACTTCTATAACTTTTGCTTCAACTTCCTGTCCTATTGTCAGAACATCGCCGGGCTTAGCAATCCTTTTGGTTGAAATCTGAGAAATATGAACTAATGCGTCCACGCCTTTTTCAAGTTCCACAAACGCTCCAAACGGTACAAGCCTTACCACTTTTCCTTTTACTATATTCCCAATCTGATACTTGTCATCAATATTATACCATGGATCATCTTCCGCTTTCCTGTATCCAAGGGATATTTTCTTCTTTTCCTTGTCGAATTCCAGGACATATACTTCAACCTTATCGCCTACGTTTACTACTTCTGAAGGATGCTTAATCTTGTACCAGGAAAGCTCGGAAATATGAATAAGCCCGTCAACTCCGCCGATATCCACAAAAGCTCCGAAATCAGTCAGACTCTTAACAGTGCCTGAATAGGTCTTGCCAACTTCAACATTATCCCAGAATTCCTTTTCCATGCGTTCTTTTTCTTCTTCTATAAGAACCCTGCTGGAGCCTACAACTTTTTTCTTACGCTTATCGAATTCGATTATTTTTATATCTAAAGTCTGCTTTAAATAATCATTCAAATCCTTTACATACCTATCGCTCAACTGTGAAGCAGGAATAAACACTCTGACTCCGCCTACGCTTGCAAGCACTCCGCCTTTTGTTATCTCAACAACTTTTGCATTAACCGGCTGCTTATTCTCGTAAGCTCGCTCTATCTTTTCCCAGCTTTTAATTGCATCCACTTTCTTCTTTGATAATAATACATGACCTTCGCCGTCATTTACTCTAATTACGAAAGCCTCAACTTCATCCCCTATTGCAAGGTTCTTTTTGGGATCAAAGTCAGGGTCATCCGTAAACTCATCCATTTGGATAATTCCATCTGATTTGTATCCGAGATCTAAATATACCTCGCTATTGTTAAATCCAATAATCTTTCCTTTGACAATTTCGCCCGTCCTTAATGTAACAAGCGAACTTTCGAATGCTTCTTTAAAATCCATATCATTGCTCTGTTTGCTTAATTCTTCCATTTTTTGTATTACCTCCTTGATTATCCAATCCGGCGTAGAAGCTCCGGCAGTGACCCCAACCTTTTTAATATTTTTTATATTCACCGGCGGTAGCTCACCGGATGTTTGAACCATATAAGTGTTGCTGCATTTTTCTTTACAAATCTCATATAATTTTTTTGTGTTAGAACTATTCCTGCTCCCAATAACAAGCATTAAATCAACATTTGCGGCAATTTCAGCAGCTTCACTCTGACGCTTGCTGGTGGCATTGCATATCGTTTCAAATTTTTCAACATTTTTATAATTTCTATCTAAAATTTCAATTATTTGCTCCCAAGTTTCATATTTAATTGTGGTTTGGGCAACAACACAAATCTTGTCTTCTTCATTAGCTTTAAACTCTTTAATATCTTCAGGATTGTCCGTTACAAATGCTGAGTTATTACACCATCCATTTATCCCAATTACCTCAGGATGGTTTTTATCCCCTACAATAAATATTTTATAGCCCTCTTTGTACTTTTCAGACACAAGCACGTGAATCCTTTTAACAAAAGGACATGTAGCATCAATAACTTTTAAATCCTTCTCTTCGATTTCCTTATATATTTCGGGAACAACACCATGAGCGCGAATGAATATATATCCAGGTTTTTCCGCAGATTCTACCTCATAGATCAGCTGGACACCCTTATCTTTAAGGCTGTTTACCACCTGTTCATTATGAATGATTGGACCGATGGTGTAAATTTGCTCTTCAGTTTCTCCAAGCAGGTCGTATATCATGTTTACCGCTTTGTTAACTCCAAAGCAAAAACCCGCTGTTTTTGCAACAACAACTTCCAAATTAATACTCCTCCATCAGAGAATATATTTTATTCATTATAGCTTTGCTTATATCTACCAATTCATCGTTGCGGTACTTCCTGTTATTATCAGCTTCAAGTTTAAAGGGTTGTCCAAAAATAACTTTTACTTTG
>DULF01000219.1 GCA_012840535.1 Clostridiaceae bacterium | reverse complement strand
TTTTCAATCCTGCACGGGCCGTCAAGCAAAAGGGCGGCAGGAATTACCGCCACTGCAGCATTTTTGGCTCCGCTTATGTACACATCTCCCTTCAAACGGGTAGGTCCATTAATTATATATTTGTACAATTTTCGCAGCACCTGCCTTTTTATCTTGTGCACAACATGAAATTACCATATTATAGACCACTATATAATTATAACACTTAATTGCAAAAAAAAATACTATTTTATTCTTTCTTACCGTCAATCGCGTTGAAGTACAAGGGTTCCGGCTGGCCTTCAACCCTTACTCTCCACTTTGGCCATTCCGTAGTCTCCTTCATTTCGTTTTCGCTGTCTGAACTTTTATATCCAATATCAATGCCTGTTATTACCGCGTCTTTATTGTTTGTAAAGTTTTTCAAAAGCACCTGGTACGCAGGCATTATATTGTTTGAATTGCCTTTTTGTTCTTTCATTTTATTATGCCTGTATTCAAATTCCCTTATTCCTTCTGCGGAGACAACAACCTTAAGGTAATTGCTGAAAATGGGATATCCTTTGTATTTCTCTATAAAAGTAACCTTTATATTGTTGTCTTCAGTCACTGCAAACTCATCAAGAATATAGGAACCCATATTGAAGCCAAGGTTGGAAAAATATTTTCGTATATATTTTTCCACTTCACTTTTAGAGTAAATATCAATATCCCCGGACGGAGAAGCATCCGCGTAAGTAATTGTATTTTTGCCGTCGTAAAAAAGAGTTTTGCTTCCGCTCTGCACTTTGACGCCTTCTTTTATTTTGTCCTTGCTTGCGTTAAACTGCAGCGCCAACCTGTCCAACAGCTTCAAATCGCCAATCCCGTTACTTTCCAGGACAAGGGCCGGTACTTTGCCATCGAACAAAGGTATATCGCATTTGAGCGTAACGCCCCGTCTATTTAAAATATCCTCTGCGTTTTTGATTGTTTCCCTTGAAATATTCTGCTCTGACCTGTAAAGGCAGATATTTACGAGAAGCACTATATTAAAAACAACCAGCGTCATAATCAAGATAGTCTTTGACCTTGCCCAGTCCATTTATATTCTCCTCTACTCCCTGTTCAACATAACTATATGCCTTTCGCCATCCGCCTTTTCAACAACCCACGACGGTCCAACATCCGTGCCTTCATCAGAGCTTACGACATAGGCTGCGAGTATGTCTTTCACCGAAAGACCGCTGAATTTAAGAAGCTCATTGATTACGTTCTCTGCACGGGCATCATATTTAATCACTTTGCTGCCCTGGTTGAATTCCTTAAGCATCCATTTACAGTAAAGCACCCTTTTGCCGTTTGCCTCAATTACAATCGCATTGCTCGCCGACTTTCCTCCGCCCATGCCGGAATTATAATCAAAAACCACAGGGATTTCGTCCACCATATAGTCAAACCTGAATTCAAAAGTACCCTGCGTCCTGTTCATGCGGGCTCCTGAAAGATAAATGCCAGCCCCAGAGACAAAGTTTTCGCTGATTCTTTTGATAAAACTGCAGGCCTGCACAAACGCTTCATCAATTTCTTCTTCACTCACACGCTCATGGGAGGATATGTACCTGTACTCAAGAAGCCCGTTTTTATAAATCCTGTATAAATTATCCTGGTTTTTGAATATTATCGTGTCCTCATAGTCCACGGAGCCGTCATAACTGAATTTTTCACTTGCCAGCACAAGTTCCGCCACTTCATCGCTGCCGGCGGAAAATATTTTTTCAGGCACCAGGTAGCTTATATTCCTGTAATTCCGGTATGCCGGCCTCTGGACAACGCACAGTATCTCGGGGCTGTATGTAAAGGGAAGTTTGTTTGCCGGGTCAATGTTTTTCATAACCCAGTAACTTTTCAGCTCATATTTTTTATCTGTTTTCAGCTTGTTAATTATCCCGTCAAAGCCGTCTCCTATAAGCTCGGATATGCTGTTGTAAATTATGTACCTGTAAACCATCTGCCCGTCCGTTATGTACAAATAGGTTGAACGCTCCACAACTCCGTCCCCGGGAATCACCATGATTTTATGTACTCCATACGGTCCGCCTGCATTTTCCGCATTAATATCCAAAAACCATTTTATAAGGCCAATCCCTATGCTTGACCTGAATTCCACCAATATGCCTTTTTTTATAACTAGCTCCGCCCACTTTTGCTCTACCGGCCATATATCCCCGCCGGAGGGCTGTTTTCCGCTCAATGCAGTGTTAAGATAAGTTTTTGTTCCGTCCCAAATCTTTTTATATAATTCATCATCTTTGTCAATAAGCCAGTGGGAACTCTGTCCATCGGAAACTGCCAGCCTGAAAGGGACAAAATATTCATCACGGATGTTTTTGAAACTGACGAAATCAGGTTTTCCCACAGATCTGAAAATTGATGCAAAAAAACCGATAGGAAGTCCATGGCTCTGATAACTCAGCAGGATTCCTATCTGTATAAAGCTTAGTATTATCAATACTATCAGGATATATGATTTTATTCTCTCATTTTTCAGCAGTTGCATCTATAACCCCGGAAAACTGGCCTCTATTTTATTCCATCCACCATGTTTTGATATTTAATAAACCCGTTCACTTTTGTGGATTCCTTAAACAAATTGAACGTAAAATTACTGATCTGGAGGTTTTTGCCCGGCTTCAGGTCTTTTAGCTCTGATTTTACATATGCCACTAATCTTATCTTAAGGCTGTCCTTATTAATCTTGAATGTTTTCGTAAAAAATTTAATGGAGTCGGGCGTAATATCCCAGGAACCAAAATCAGGGTCATCAGGATCCTCATATTTTACATAACAGTTAGCCTCTTCATCATAAACAAGAACATTTACAGAAATATAATCCTTCTTCACGAGCCACGCTAAAGTGGCCTCTTTCTCTCTCTGATAAAACAAACCATGCCTTTCCGGTTTTGTAATTTCAACCAGAAACTGTTCCGTTGATTCGGTATCCTTGCTTTTCATTATATCTTCAAGCTT
>DULF01000218.1 GCA_012840535.1 Clostridiaceae bacterium | reverse complement strand
CGCTCAGAAGCTGGGCAGCTCTCAAACCTATATGCCTTATGCCAAATCCCGTAATCAATCTGTCAATGTTGTTGCTTTTTGACCTTTCAATTGAATTCAAAAGGTTTTCCGTTGATTTTTTACCCATCCGCTCCATGTTTACAAGTTCATCTCTTTTCTCATGAAGATAATATAGATCTGCCACTCCTTTTATAAATCCCTTGTTAAGCAACGCTTCAATAATTGCGGGACCCAACCCGTCTATATTCATGGCGTCTCTGGAAGCGAAATGCACAATGCTTCTGAATAATTGCGCCGGACATTCTATGCCGATACACCTGTAAGCCACTTCACCTTCTTCACGGACAACTTCCGAATTGCAGGCAGGACATCTCTTCGGCATTTCAAACTCCTTTTCTTCTCCTGTACGCTTGTCATAAAGCACTTCTACTACTTCAGGTATAATGTCTCCGGCTTTTTGAACCCACACAGTATCTCCAATCCGAATATCTTTTTCCCTGATATAATCCATATTATGCAGCGTCGCCCTGCTCACGGTCGTTCCTGCGAGCCTGACCGGTTCCAATACGGCATTAGGCGTCAAAACACCCGTACGCCCTACATTTACCCATATTTCTTTTATCTTTGTTTGTTTCCTTTCTGCAGGATATTTATATGCAACAGCCCACCTCGGAGTTTTGGACGTGCTTCCAAGAAGCCTCCTGTGCTCAAGCGAATTCACCTTGACAACTGCGCCGTCTATCTCAAAAGGCATCTCGCCGCGTGATTCACCAATCCTTTCGATCTCCTCCATCGCCTCTTTTATGTTTTTACAAACCTTGTAGTCCGGACTTACTTTAAAGCCCAATATTTTCAAGTATTCCAGGGACTCTGAATGGGTTTTGAAACTCTTACCTTCTATATTCTGAACATTAAATACGTATATGTCCAGCTTCCTTGATGCCGTTATTTTTGGATCAAGCTGTCTCAGAGAACCTGCCGCGGCATTTCTTGGATTGGCAAAAAGGGGCTGTTCCAAGGACTCCTGTTCTTCATTCAGTTTGATGAAATCCTTTTTTGACATGAACACTTCCCCTCTTACTTCCAGATAGGGAATGTCCTCATTCAGCACCAGTGGAATGGATTTTATTGTCTTCAGATTCTGTGTAACATCCTCTCCCACTATTCCATCGCCGCGGGTTGAACCTCTTATGAATCTTCCGTTTTCATATTCTAGAGAAACTGACAGCCCGTCAATTTTTTTCTCTACTACATATTCAACTTCATCCCCGACAACTTCCCTCACCCTGCTGTCAAACGCATAAAGTTCCTCCTCGCTGAATACATCGGACAGGCTTTGCATTTGTATGCTATGTACCACTTTTTCAAAGCCTTCCAGCGGTTTTCCGCCCACCCTCTGGGTAGGGGAATCAGGCGTAACAAGGTCAGGCCTCAAGGCTTCCAGTTCCTCCAGCTCCCTGTACAGCGCATCATATTCGAAGTCACTGATTTCAGGATTATCTTCCACGTAATATTTATAGTCATGGTAATTGATAATTTTCCTTAGTTCCAGAATCCTTTTTTCAATATCCTTATTATTCAATTGAATCCCTCCGTTTTCTCACCTTTTGCTTTTTGCGCTTTTTCCCTTGAGCAATACGGCATTTACTGCGAATATTGATATGCAAAGCCATATTATACCCCATACAAGAGCAGGTATATGCGTCATTTCGGCAAGCTGTGCCGCATCCGTAAGCGGTTGTTCAACTTTCCACCCTTTTATCAGGTGGAGCTTTAAGTTAATCTGCAGCAGAATGGTATCCACAAATGTATCATAAATGGCATAAGCAACGCTTACTATGCCGAAAATGTCAATGACCCAGTCATTGAGCTTTTCGTTTTGTATCATATACAGCGCAAGTACAAAAACTGCAAAAATAATGGAATATAAAAGAGTAAACGAAAAACCTGAAAACTTAATAGACACAGTAAGCAATATGATTGCAATACTGCCAAGAATTAATTTCTTGAAACGCGTCCTCTTTAAATAGAGTATTAATAACGCAAAAAACACGCTGCCGAGATAACCTCCGTTTGCTATCATAAAAGAGGAAAACCAGCCTTTTGATTGGGAAATTACATAGCCGCTTTCGTTGAGATTGACTTTGAAAGCCTGGATACCATAGCCAAAGACCAGCGCCATGAATGCATGCCCAAGTTCATGCAGAAAGACGGCAAACAATTTTAAAGGTTTTATTATTGTTGTATTCCACAAAACTATGACAACCAAAAGAATTAAAAGATACCTGCCTGTTTGCTTCATCAGGACCTCTCCTTTTAAACCTAATCAAAATTATACATTCCGGATACAAAAAAAGAAAGAGTTATTTCCCTTTCTTTTGTTTTGCCTGTCTTATTTTGCTGTTCAAAAAAGAATACTAATTCAGGTATCTATTCACATCATTTAAGGTAATTCCTTCGTGAAGCGCAATATTAATACCATTGGCAATGACCTTTGAAATCTTTTTAATAGCATCGTCAATTTCTTTCGGAGTAACGATTAAATCTCCTACATACGGCTTTAACACCTCTTGTATCATCATATACTTCTCATTCCTGTCAATACTCTTTAACATTTTATAAAATTCAGTCCCCTGAGGCGCTTCTTTAATCATGCTGTCCAACACAAGATCAATTGTATCGTTTGCCATTGTCGCAGCGTCCACAACAGTCGGAACGCCAATGGCAATTACCGGAATTCCAAGGGTTTTCTTAGAAAGCTCCATTCTTTTGTTCCCTACCCCTGAACCAGGCGTAATACCTGTATCCGCAAGCTGTATGGTTGTATTTACCCTTTCCATTTTTCTTGAAGCCAGAGAATCAATTGCAATAATCGCACTAGGTTTAACCCTGTCAACAATACCTCTGATTATCTCGCCTGTTTCAATTCCGGTAATTCCAAGTACTCCCGGCGCAACGGCGCAAACAGGCCTCACCCCTTCATCCACCTGATCAGGGACATATTCCAGCAGATGCCTTGTAACCATCAAACTTGACACTACTTTCGGTCCCAAAGCGTCCGGTGTTACATTCCAGTTTCCAAGTCCTACCACAAGCACTGTTGCTTTTTTATCAATATTGACTAATCTAGCCAATTCCCTTGCCAGCATCTTGCACGTATTCTCATATAATTCCTGGTCATTGTCCATTAACCTGGGCACCTCTAATGTAATATAATTTCCCATCGGCTTTCCTAAAGACGCTTCTCCTGTTGGGGATGTTATTCTGACCCTGGTTACTTTTATGTTTTCATCACCGTCATTTTCAATATCCACCCCGGGCGGTTCCCTGTACTCTTGCTGCATATTATTGACATACTGCTCTCTGAACAGTTCCCTTGCTTCAAGAGTTAAATCTGTTCTGACACTTCTGCCGTTAGACATTGAATCAATCCTTTCCTCCTTTTTATAGTTTAACTTGCCTATTCTATTTTTCCCATACTTTTAGTTAAAATTCGCATTTAGCATGTGCCTACGCGCCTTATAAAAATTCCTTGCATTTTAAATTATTTCATGATAGAATATTCGATGTTGATTGCAAGACCTTGCAAAGTTGCTGAATAAATGGTTTATCCCGTTTTAACGCGGAGCTGTGAAGTTTAGATGCAATTTGAAAGACTGATATAAGTCGCAGGAGGTGAAAATTTTGGCAAATACTAAGTCTGCAATAAAAAGAATTAAAGTAACCAAAGCTAAAACTCTGAAGAATACAATGAAAAAATCGGCATTAAAAACAGTAATTAAAAAGTGCAAAGAAGCTATAGCAAAAAATGATCCATCAGCTGCCGATTTGTTCAGGAAGGCTGCAAAAGCATTGGATAAGGCTGCAGCAAAGAACTTGATTCATAAGAACACCGCTGCGAGGAAGAAATCCAGACTTGCCAAAGCGTTAAAGGCAGCCAATAAATAATGATGAATGCTCAAAAAAGACAAAAACGTACATAAGTACGTTTTTTTATTTTACAGCCTTTTCACTTTTTTCGGCGATGAATTTAACTGCGTATTCTTTTGGAGTGGGGCCAAACTTTTTCTTGAATAATCTGAAAATTACTGAAAAAGCTTCAACACTTTTTCAAGAGTAACCTCTGTCATATCTTTATACACCACATCGGCGTTAGTGAGAATATCAGGGTTTCCAACTCCCACTGCCTTCATTCCGCCTCTTTTTGCCGCTTCAATGCCGGCATAGGCATCTTCGAAAACCACGCATTCCGCAGGAGAAACGTTTAGCCTCTCAGCAGCTACCAAAAACACTTCAGGATCAGGTTTGGATTTTGTTATGTCCTGTCCTCCTACAATTGTATCAAAGTAATCTTTAATGCCAAGTTTGTCAATGATATATGCCGCACTTTTGCTTGCCGAACAGATTGCGCATTTAATCCCGTATTTTTTCAAGGAATTCAGGAAATCAATAACACCCGGCAATACCTCATCCGGTTTTAACTGTTCTATCATTTCACGATACCAGTTATTTTTTATTTCTGTCATCTTCTGTTTTTCTTCCTCTGAATAAACCCTGCTGCTGCGCTCAAGTATAATTTCGAGTGAAGCCATACGGCTTACACCTTTCAGCCTCTCGTTTATTTTCTCATCAAAGTATATCCCTTCACTGTCGGCAAGCTTTTTCCACGCAAGGTAATGATATTTTGCGGTATCAACTATTACTCCGTCCAGATCAAAAAGTACGGCTTTCAATTGAGTTTTCATAGTTTTCTTCACACCTCATTAAATTTTGTTATATTGCCGTTTTTGTCAAAAAACTATATTTACAGGTTGCAAAAGTTGCAAACTTCTCATCTGTGCCTGGAAATATATTCTTCCACCAATTTGTCAAACCGCCTGTGCACAGCAACAACCAGAGGATTGGCACCTGACTCAAAGCAATAATTATCAATTCTAGAGACAGGCAGTACTTTTATGGATGTGCCTGAAATGAATACACCTTCGATATCATCAAAGCAGCCTGCATCAATAAATTCTTCAATTACCTCTATACCCTCAAGTCTGCATGCTTCTATAACATATTTTCTGGTTATCCCCTGAAGGACATATTTTGAAGGAGCGGTATAAACATTTCCGTTCTTGACAAAAAAAACATTGGACTTGCTCCCCTCGGTAATCTTTCCTTCCTTGTTAACAAGCAAAACTTCAAACACTTTGTTCTTTTGCAAAAGCAAATTAATTTTATCCCTATAGTTCCTGTCAATAAGCTTTATATTCGGATTTTGCCTCTCAAATTGAAACAAGCTTACTTTAATGCCCTTTTTATACTCTTCCTCATCTGGATAATAACTGCTGCTTACGTACATAATCAAGTTCTGGACAGAAGCTTCCACATAAACAATTATTTTGACATTGCAGTTCGTTAGAAAATTGGAATTAACCAGCTTCTTTATATCCCTTACAATATCTGCTGAAGAAAACGTAAGTTCATAGCCAAGCAGTTTAAGGGAATTCTTTAAACGGCAATAGTGATCCTCGAAAAACAGAGGAATCCCGTCTATGATTCTGATTACCTCATAAACAATTGTTTCCGTTTTTATATCTAAATGCTCCATCCTTTGTACAAGCCTGATGTCACCATTAACTGAATATTTTGTACCCACGTTGTCTGCCAGTCTGCCTAAGCTATCTACCATCAACTTTCGCCTCTGTTAAAATTATTGTGAAGCTTGATGCTTCATGAACATATATTTTACAAAAACAGAAACCGCATTTCAATATGCGGTTTCTGTTTTTTCTTTATTTAATTCTAAGGCAACGATTTGCAACAATTATAAGTACTAGCCGCCAAATTGGCTTTTAATCTGCATTATATCACTTTGGCTCGCCGGCTGGGCCGGTTTATAATAGCCTTTTTGTTCAGCAAGCTTATATAAGTCATACTGGAAAGCTTCACAATTATTCCTGATTTGCTGAATTGTCTGCCTTAACTGCCCATTGCTTGCTTCAGTAATTACACCTGCGTATTCTTTTATACTGCTTTTCAACATAGTCAGGACATCATTTACCATATCTTTTTCCTGCATAAATTTCCCTCCCTAGCTTAAAAATGACATTAGTTTTTGTTTTGTATTTTTAGCTTCCTGCGCAGACTTCTCAAACATCTGCTTTATCTGGGGATCCGTTGCCTGCTGGGCATACATCTGCAATTTTTGATAAGCTGTTTCATGGGAACCGATCAGGTGTCTCAGATTTTGAAGTTCAACCTGGTTCATTTGCATGAAAGATACCACTCTCCTTAACAAATATTGTTGTACAAGAATAGTATCTTTAACTATGAGGGAAAATATGCACGCATTTCAATAAATTTTATAACCCAGATCATATAAACAGAAGCAAGCTAAGCGCCATAAACATCATACCTATTATAAGCCCTAATATTGAAAGGTGATGTTCCCCATACTCTTCCGCTGTCGGCAAAAGCTCATCAAGGGATATGAAAACCATTATTCCAGCGACAGCAGAAAAAACAATACCGGATATTATATCATTTAAAAAGGGATAAAGAATCAAATAACCGATTATTGCCCCTAAAGGTTCTGCCAATCCTGAAAGCAGAGACAAAGTAAACGCCTTTTTCTTACTTCCGGTAGCGCAGTAAACAGGTACTGAAACGGATATACCCTCGGGTATGTTGTGTATTGCTATAGCTATCGCAATCGCTATCCCAAGGGTCGGGTGCTTTATAGCTGAAGTGAATGATGCAAGCCCTTCAGGGAAGTTATGAATTGCAATGGCAAGAGCTGTAAATACTCCGGTACGTAAAAGTTTCCCGCTGTTCGGCCCTAAGTCGCAATATGCTGCTTCCTCTATATTTCTTGATTCATGAGGATTGTCATATGAAGGAATAACTTTATCAATAACGGCAATCAACAGGATTCCTCCAAAGAAAGCGCCTGTTGTTACCCAAAATCCAAGCTTTTGTCCAAGGTTTTCTACAAGCTGGATTCTGGCTTCATTGAAAATTTCCACAAAAGAAACATAGATCATCACGCCGGCGGAAAAACCTAAAATAATCGACAAAAACTTTGCATTGGGTCTTTTCCAGAACAAAGTGAAAAGTCCGCCCAATCCGGTGGAAAGTCCTGCAAATAGCGTAAGTGCGAAAGCAAAAAAAATATTATCCAACTTATAGTCCACCCCCCGCAACAGTTATTGATAATAATTCTCATTTAAATATTACCTGTTATATTATAGCCTGTCAAGATATATCAATCTTTTTTGATTTTTTATGAAAATCATTATGTCAAACCGTGCAAAATAACATTGGGGGTGGAAAGATATGATTTTACAATTTTTTATCCTCTTTTGTAAAATCAACTCTTACTTTGTCTATTGATCCTGCATCTCCTGGTTTACCATGTGAAAATAAATGTAATTCAAAGCTTGTCTTACCTGAATCCTCAAGCCTTTCAGCATTGCTGGACACTAATTTATATCCTACCACATTATTTAGTTTAACCGGTATGATTTGTCCGCGTTCGTTTATAATATTCAACTCAAATTTTTGAATTATAGTATCGCCAGGACCGGTCCAATATGGTTTATATCCGACTCCAACGACTCTTCCATGTATACCGTACTCAGGAATATTTACATTGCAACCTTTACTCACAAGGCTCATCACCGCTGACTTAAACCTTTCTATATCTTTAAAATCCATGATTATGAGCTCACTCCATAAACAGAATAAATCATAATACATATTATGTTCATCAATGTATTTGCGTTACCTGGTTACAGCCTTGTCAAATCCAATTCTTCCCTTGGGTTGACTAATAAATCCACTAACAATATAATTAAAAGTAGGTATGAATGTTAAACGCTTGTCTGTTTTTGGAGGATTAATAATGGGTAAAGCAAAAGCCAGGTTAACATTGGTGTTTTTGTTAATATTTTTTGCATTGCTTATAAATAAAGTATATGCTACGCCTATTGATTTTTATGACCACTATGCTTTAAACCTGCTTCCTGCGACACCTCCGAATATTGATTCTCCTTCAAGTATATTAATAGAATCCAAACGCGGCCAGATTCTGTTTGAGAAAAATTCAAGAGAAAGGCTTCATATATCCGCTGCAAACAAAATAATGACAACACTTGTTACAATTGAAAAAATGCAAGGCGAGCTTGACTCAAAGGTAACAATAAGCAAAGAAAGCGTTGACACTGAAGGTGCCAACCTTAAACTGGTGGTGGGCGAGAAATATTCCGTTGAAGACTTATTGTATGCCGTAATGCTGAGGTCGGCAAATGATGCTGCAAACGCTCTTGCTGAGTATGTAGGGGGCGATATAGAAAGCTTTGTCGCACTCATGAATGACAAGGCGCTGGAATTAAATCTCCACGATACGCATTTCAGCAATCCTTCAGGACTTTATGACGAAACACAGTATACTACTGCTTATGATATATCTCTCTTAATTAAATACGCTATAGGGAATCCTATTTTTGACAGAATATTCTCAACAAAGTCAAGGCCATGGGCCAATAATGACGGCACATTTACTATTCTGGTCAACCAGAACAATTTGTTCTGGGAATATGAAGGTATAGACGGAGGCAAGACTGGATTTAATAATCAAGACCAGCATACTGCAATCACAACTGCCACCAGAAACGGCCAGAGACTTATTAGCGTGGTGCTCGATTCTCCTAAAGACAGCGTTTTCGTTGATTCAGAAAAACTTTTGGACTACGGTTTCAACAACTTTAGAACCGGCATTCTTGTAAGAAAAGGGGAACCTCTGAAAAGTATACAAGTAGGCGATAAAGTAATTAACCTTGTAAGCATTAACGATGTTTACTATACTTATCCTATCGGTGACAGCTATATAAAGAACTATGAGGTTAAAGTGGTCGAAAACCTGGAACCTCCTATTAAAAAGAGCGTCAGCATAGGTACGGCAAGGTATATATTAGCTGACGGTACAATAATTGACATTAGTCTCTATCCGGACGTTGATATAAATCCGCCGGAAGACTTTACCACTATTGTAAAGAAAAAATTGATGGAAAACAAGGATATACTATACCTGGTTGTATTCCTGCTGGCAATTGAGGTTATCCTTATTTTGTATAATATTATAAAATTAATTGGTAAAGCCTTTAAAAGAACGTCCATATCGGAAAAGAAATAAAACAACAAAAAAAGACGAACAATTTTGTTCGTCTCTTTTATGCCATTGACTCCGCTGTTTCTTTATGCCTGTTTCCGTGAGACAGAATACCCCTGCCTTTTTTGGTGCTCTCCCTTTCAACATAATCACTTAAAACCTTGCTTAAATTCAGAATATCACTCATCTCATAATAACCTGTCTTCTTATACAGGAACCTTACAGCTTGAATGGCTCCCTGGGCAAATACTCTCCTTGAAAACGATTCATGTGTAATTTCTATTTTATCCTCTTCCCCGACTATTAAAACTTGGTGCTTGCCTACAACTCCACCTGCACGTATTGCCGTTATTGGTATTTCTAAATCACTGACATTCTTTCCTGCTGATTCAAACCCTTTCTCTATTTCTTTTGCAATTTTTATTGCTGTACCCGAAGGCGCATCTTTCTTTCTCTTATGATGCACCTCTGTAATATGAAAATCGTAATTATTCAATATGCTGGCTGCAAGATTGGTGAGCAGCATTAATACATTGACCCCCAAAGTTATATTTGGAGCATATGCAATTGCATTATGATATTTTCGCGTCATCACATATAACCTTTTTAGGGCAAAATCCGAAAAACCTGTTGTGCAGACAACTATATTTACTTTCATTTTTGAAAAAATCTTTGAATTTTTTATTGTTGCTTCGGGGCTAGAAAAATCAATAACAACATCAGGTTTAGTTTTAAATATCATTTCTTCAAGATTATCCGAGCTTGTTATAGTAATTCCGGTATTACCGCATCCTATAATTTCCCCAAGGTCCTTGCCTTCTTTTGCACTGCCTGGACTGCATACTGCCGAAACAAGTTTCATGTCCTTCTGTTCCATTATAACTTTAGCGATTTCCTTGCCTGTCTTTCCAACTCCGACCAAACAAACCCTAATCATATACGCACCTCCTATAAACATAATTGGTAAAAAAATGCAGCAACATACACACAATGACTGTCATGTTTTCAATCAAAATACATAATCGAAGGTAGAAACCGGAAGTTTACAATATAGCAATTCCTATAATACCAAAAAAGCCACAGAGAAGACTCTGCAGCTTTCACAACCTTTAAAAGGCTGAAGACATACAAATCACCTTCTCTTTCAACGCTTACGAGGTTAGCTGACGGATTCGGATCGAAAGAGATTTTGACCCTACCATACCGGAAACAAAACCTTGCTTCATTTCCGGTACGGATTCACCCCAAAAAATTGGTTCCCCCGCTCTTATTTGATTAAGCGAATTTGGATTTGTCCATTATTCAGTTTTCATTTATAGCTATATGTATAGAAACTGCATTTTAGAATAAATTTTACAGTAAAATCAATTCAAGCAGTTTTTACATTAATTGATAAGACTGTAAATTAGCCGATTTACATGTTATAAATTATCATCCATTTAAGTATACAGTATTTTAAGCCATCTGTCAACAATTATATGGTAATGCTTGCCATGTGGTTGTTTATTTATTGTTGATTTTGCTGTTATTCCTGCTTTTTTATAAAAAACCAGGAGAATCAGCATAAAATAGTTTCCCTGGTTTCTTCCTTATTTCCGGTAAATG
>DULF01000217.1 GCA_012840535.1 Clostridiaceae bacterium | reverse complement strand
TTTAGAAAATTCTTAAAAATTTTCTTTGAAACTCTTGACTTTAATTAGCTGGTCTTTCCATCCCTGGCTCCTTGTGTCAAGGAATGTCCCTAATTATACCCAAGGGTTTTGAGCATGGAAGCACTGTTTCTCCAGTCTTTTTTTGCTTTTACCCATAACTCTAAAAATACCTTCGAACCAAGCAAGTTTTCAATTTCTTCCCTGGCAAGCGAACCTATTTTTTTAAGCATTTTCCCTTCTTTTCCAATAATTATTCCTTTATGGGATTCTTTTTCACAGTAAATATTTGCCTGAATGTCTATTATCTGTTTGTCTTCCCGCTCCTTAAAAGAAATAACTTCCACGCCTACTCCGTGAGGCACCTCGTCGCTTAAAAGATGCAGCATTTTTTCTCTTATCAGTTCTGCAACAAGCACTCTTTCAGTCTGATCAGTCACCATATCATCCGGAAAATATTTCGGACCTTCAGGCAACGCCTTTTTTATCTCCTCAAGCAGAATGTCAATCCCCTCGTTTTGCAAGGCTGAAACAGGTATAATATGCAAAAAGTTCAACAACTTACTGTAAGTATCAATTACGGAAAGAACTTGTTCTTTCTTTACAAGATCAATTTTGTTTATTACCAGAATTATAGGTGTTTTTATGTCCTTCAGTTGATTAATGATATCCATTTCAACAGGACCAGGTTTTGGTTCATTAGCTTCTACAATATATACTACCAAATCAACCTCGTTCAAGGTTGCTTTTGCAATATTTACCATATATTCGCCAAGCTTGTTCTTAGGCCTGTGAATACCGGGCGTGTCTATCAGAATAATTTGTGAATCCTGCTCGGTAATTATGGTTTTTATTGTGTTTCGTGTTGTTTGTGGTTTATCGGATATTATTGATATTTTCTCCTTTGCCATTCTGTTTACTAACGTTGATTTTCCCACATTCGGCCTGCCAATAACCGTTATAAAACCTGATTTAAAAGCCATTATTAACCTTCCTCCGGTAACCAGCTATAATTTGTTATCTATTTATTAATTTTATATAAATTTATTATAAACTATTACATATTTGAAATACAAGCAAGGTTAATAATGTTCCAAGCAACGCTCCGGTAATAAGTTCAAGCACCGTGTGGATTTTCCCTTCAAGCCGGCTTTGAACAAGCAGAAGTGAAATAATCAGGCATAAAATTGTAATTCTTGCATTTTGCGTCCACAATGCTATTCCTGTAGTTATGGAGAAAGCTATTGCCGAATGTCCGCTTGGCATGCCTCCTTTTAAAGGAGTGCCTTTAGAAAGGAACAACTTTATTATGACAACGAAAATTATTGTAATTATTAACGCTATAACAGTCATGTGCAAAGGAGAGTTTCTGACTCTTACAATAACAGCTTCCACGTCGCTGCTGACCCTGTTGATAAAAATAACATAACCTGCTATCAGAGAAACTCCTGCAGATATCATTACTGCGCCTGCGGCTATATCTTTCACGATTTTGACTTTTGGATGATATACGTCGGTGATGAGATCTATTAATTTTTCCACTGCAGTATTAAACAGTTCGCATATCAGCACAAGCGCTGCAACAATGAGCACAATAAGAAATTCCGTCCGGGAGAGCTTATATAAAAAGCTTAACAGAATAACCAGGACCGAAGCAGTAATGTGAATTTTCATATTCCGTTCGGTCCTTATAGTGTTTATTATCCCTTTTATCGCATTATTGAAACTTTCTACCAGATTCCTGTTTTTCATGTACACCATCCACGCTTTATGCGCATTCTTTATTTCCTGTGCAATCCGGCCTGCTTCAGGACTTCTTCCTGCTTATCCATCATGGTGCTCTCATCGTCTTCTGTCATGTGATCATAACCAAGCAGGTGAAAAAAACCATGTGTTGCTAAAAAAGCAAGTTCTCTTTCGAATGAATGTCCGTATTCCTGAGCCTGTTTAGCAGCCGTCTCAAGTGAAATTGCTATATCTCCCAATATTAGCAAACCCTTTTCCATATCATAGTCCCCGGCTTCAATTTCAATTACTCCGTCTTTTGCGTTCAGCATCGGAAAAGACAATACGTCCGTCGGGGCATCAATCTCCCTGTATTGTTTGTTTAATGCGCGTATGCCCTCGTCATCGGTAAGCAGAATATTGACTTCCGCATTTTCATGAAATTCCTCTACTTCAAAGCAAAGTCCAATTATTTTTTTAAAGAGATTTTCCAAATCTTCCGTAACATCTATTTTATCTTGAGCATTCTCAATTACTACTGACATTCTTTACCCTTTCTCCTTCCAACGTCTCAAATTCCTCGTATATTGATTTCTCCAGGGGGTCAATTATATCTCCCTTTGCATATTCAGAGGAAATATGCTTTATTTCAGGATACTGTTCCCTTTCATGGAAATAACCGCTAAATACCCTCATAAAGCTTCTTGCGATTGTATCCAGGTCCTTCAATGTTAACTCACAATGATCCAACTGGCCGTCATCCAGTTTATCTTTGATTATTTTTCTTACCAGCCCTTCTATTTTCCCCTCGGTCCTGTCCGTCATTGACCTGACGGCAGCTTCAACCGAATCGGCCAACATAACAACCGCAGCCTCTTTTGAGGTAGGCTTGGGACCGTCATACCTGTAATCCTCTTCTTTTACTGCATCGCATTTATCAGCCTTTTTGGCTTTATGATAAAAGTATGCAACAAGAGTATTTCCATGATGCTGAAGAATAATATCTTTTATAGCCTGGGGAATTTTGTATTTCTCAGCCAATTCTATACCGTCATGTGTATGTGAAGTTATCACCAGCGTACTCAGGTTAGCCGTCATTCTATCATGGGGGTTGTCTCCCATTTGGTTTTCTTTAAAAAAGTTCGGGCGCTTCAGCTTGCCAATGTCGTGATAGTAGGCCCCCACCCTCGCAAGGAGAGCATTTCCCTCTATTGCTTCGGTTGCAACTTCCGCAAGGTTTCCTACCATAAGACTGTGATGATAAGTACCGGGCGCTTCCATCAAAAGCCTTTTTATAAGCGGTTGATTAGGATTTGCCAGCTCCAGAAGCTTTAATGGAGTAATAATGTTAAAAGTGCTCTCAAGGAACGGGAGCATTCCTATTGTCAGAACTGTTGAAACAATACCGTTTATTGAAACCATGAGGCAGTTTTCCGCAACTGTTCTTACTTCGCTTTTGTTTATAATTCCCATGCTTATTGTAATCAACACATTAATAACCGCCATAAAGAGCCCAGCAGCAGAAAGCCTGCTTCTTTGATTGGCTTTTGAAACAATAAAGGCTGAAAAGCTTCCTCCGATTATCGCCAAGTAAATAAAGCCTAAATTATCCTTTACCATTAGAGATATGGCTACTGAAAGAATGAAATTGACAGCCACTGCAAGCTTTACATCCAATAATATGGATATTAGCATCGCTGCCATAAATACAGGAATAAGAAGGGAGGAATACACAACTACTACCCTTGCTATAATTATAGTAAGTAATACTATTGCACACAGAAGAATTAATCCGTTCCTGCTGTATAAAATTTTTCTGCAGAAATTATTCATAAAAAGTATTAGCAGTAAAGACAGCAAAATTAATACAGTAACTATGCCTGCCGCAAAAATGTAGTCAAACTTTCCTGTTTCAAGAAGATTCAATTCCTTAAGCATCTCAAGCTTGTCTTCTGTTACAATATCGCCGTAACTTATGATCCTCGAATCTTTAGGAACTATGATTTTATTTTCAAGAGCTTTTTCATAAGCTTCTTTTTTTCTGGCGTTGGTAAGTTCAATATCAATAACGCTGTTTGGTTTGAAAATGGATTTTACCAGCAAACTTCCAATATCCTTCAATTCCTGGGAAAGTTCCTTTTCCTGGTACATATTCTGCGCCTCGGTTATTTTTAGGGCAAGGTTCTCTTTGGTAATATCACCGGCCATTACACTCTGAATTATAGAATTTGAAGCCTCTTTGAAATTTCTGATATCTTCATCGCTTGCTGTTTTTATCAAATAGTGTATCTGTTCGTCATACAGGGAAACATTAAACTTTTTTAATGCTAAACTGAGTCTTAAAGCAGCATTTGCCTGCTCTTCCTGGAGAGCCGCGTTATAATTCCTGTCTTTCTTTGTTATGTTTTTATCCTGAAGGTTTTTGCTAACGCTGTTTCTTGCAGACTCTATCTCAAAAATAAAGTCATTCGCGGCATAAAGCACTTCAATAGGCACATTGTCAAGTCTTTTCACAACAGGGGTCACACTTTCTGCCGCTTCTCTCGCGTTTTGTTCCATTTTATATGTGTTTTCGATATCCCTTGGAGCTGTTATATCATACTGGGACTTGTCCCAAAGTTTAAGATTATATTTTTTGGGAGCTGCTCCGCTTTCAATAACCATAAAACTTATAATAATTGTAAAAATGCCCACCAACAGGTTATAGAAATTTTTACTCCTTAAAAAGCTTCTAATGCCACTGCTTTTCTTTCTATCCGCTTTTCTTCCAAGAAACACCAGATTACCCCCTAAATCCAGTTGTGCCGGCAATTCGCCGGCCAACTTTCAAGTCAATATAATCAACCATTCCTTTGGTTATCGTATTTTTCATAAGCCTTTATTATTTTCTGTACAAGCTCATGCCTTACCACATCCCGCTCCGTAAGGTACACAAATTCTATTCCTTTTATATCCCTCAATATTTTTATTACTTCCTTCAAACCTGACTTCTTGTCACGAGGCAAATCTATCTGTGTAATATCTCCTGTAACAACAGCCTTTGAACCAAATCCTATTCTTGTCAAAAACATTTTCATCTGTTCCGGTGTAGTATTCTGGGCTTCGTCCAGTATTATAAAGGAGTCGTCCAATGTACGCCCCCTCATATACGCCAGAGGCGCTACTTCAATCGTTCCCTTCTCAAGGTATTTATGATATGTTTCAGCTCCCATAATCTCATGCAGAGCGTCATACAGAGGTCTAAGATACGGATCTACTTTATTCTGCAAATCCCCTGGCAAAAACCCGAGTTTTTCGCCTGCTTCAACTGCGGGTCTTGTTATTATAATCCTGTCAACTTCCCTGTTCTTGAACGCCGTAACCGCCATTGCAACTGCCAGAAAAGTCTTGCCTGTACCTGCCGGCCCGATGCCAAGGACTATTGTATTTTTATTTATTGCCTCAATATACCTTTTCTGTCCGTTGGTCTTTGGTTTTATTGGTTTGCCGCGTGCCGTAATGCATATGCAATCCGACAGGTATTCGTTTATTTCGTCAATCTCATTATCCAGAGCCAGTTGCACAAGATAATTAACATTCTGCCTTGTGATAATATCACCCTTTGAAGCTATAGATATAAGTTTCTGGATGACAATTTTTGCTTTTGTAACATCCGGTTCGCTTCCTACAATTCTTATCTCATCGTCTCTTGACACTATTTTGACATTGAAAGCATCTTCTATTATTCTTATATTTTCGTCGAATTGTCCGAAAAGATTTATTGCTTGCTCGATTCTTTCAAATTCAATTGCTTTTTCAATAATTTCTTCCAATCATTCTCCCCCAATCTCTTTTTTTAAGCCAATTTCCTCAAGGCACTCAACAGTCACCTTGGCAACAAGCCCATTGTTTTTGTCCTTAACGTAATTGGCATAAGTCTTTAATATTTTTGCATCCGGCGGTATATCCCTCATTACTTCGCTTAAAGCACTATCGGCGGAAAGCTTTTTTGCCTCCTCAATATCCAGTTCCTCTTCCATGACATTATTTTCATAAAACCTGTCAATTACTATTTCAAAAGGCAACACAAGATCTTCGCCCAGGGACAGCCGCTTTCTTATTTCAACTTTTTCATAGTCAGCAAAATCTATTTCGCCTGAAAATAATTTAATTCTTTTTGTAAACAAAATCAAGGAAATATGGTCCTTTGTCCTTCCTGTTTTTACTTTTTGGACCCTTTTCATATTAACCTGGCTGCTTTTTTCATACCAGGTCCTTGCCGTAACAGAGCCAATTGAGTGTACATAACGCACTTTTTCAGTCTCATTTTTAATCGGCACCCTGCCCGATATCAATACCTGCCCTTTTACAACAGTATCACCAGCCTTAACCATTTCATAACCATCTTTAACAATAACGGATGTTATAACTCCATCTCTTTTTGCAATTATATCACATGGTACATTTTTTGGAACCAGCTCAGGTGCCACAGTTCTTTCCGCTACCTGGACCTTTGCCTTGGTCCCTTTTATTGTGACACTTACCCAGCTTAATTTATCAATTTCCAGTATCATATTGTTTACAACCCTGTCCGTATCAATTCCAAACTTTAATACGCCGGGTTTAATGCCGTTTCTGGCAAGTGTTTCAATTAACAAATCATATCCAATTTCTTTATTTCCTGTCACCTCAACTGACCAAATAAAAGAGGTCATGGCATAAAGCAACAATATAAATAAAAAAGGACCTACAATAAACGCTTTTCTGCGTCTATACCTGTTTAAGAAAAACGGAACGCCCTTTTTCTTTATAATTCTTACTCTGCACTTTGTCTTTCTTGCAACAGGCCTTATAGCCTTAAAACCTTTTATGCTTGCTTTAAGTGTCAGAGCGCTGTTTTTGCTTCTCTTTATATCCCATAGAAATATTTGTCTATGGACACATATATTCACAAATTTCTCCAAAAAGTAACCTTCAACTAATATAATAACATATCCTCGTATATAATTCCATAACCTCAATAATAACATTAGCTTCCTCCGAGTATTCCGGATTTTATTTCAAAAACTCTAACGAGCTTATATTCCCGCTTACCAAAATATCTTCAGATGTTATTTCCTTAATAGTCATTAAATCCCCTGTAATCTTGATAATGCCTGCGCCTGTGTTTATCCTTATCCTGTTGCTTTCATACTCAATAATTCCTTTATAATTTTCAATAATCAAATCCTTGTTTCCGATCATTGTCATCTTAGGTATATTCATAACTATTTCTTTCGGCAATTCAAGCATTTCAGCAAGTTTCTCCCTTATGCCTGCCTTTGGTTCCTCTTTCTTTTCTTTCTTTTTTCCGGCTTTCCTGCTAACCGACATAATTATCCCCTCATAAAAAATTTATGCTTTAATAAACACGAAAATTAACATGCTTGTTTATGCACTTTATTTTATGTCTTCTATATTGCCTATCGTATAGCCTCTCTCCCTTGCACCTTTTATAATTCTGTCTAAAGCATCGGCATTATCCTTAGATACGGCATGCAAAAGCAATATCGCTCCGTTGTGCATGTTTCTCATAACAATGTTATATGCATAGTCCGCTCCCCTTATCTTGTCCCTGTGCCAGTCATCATAGGCGAAACTCCAAAACACGTTAACATAACCAAGCTTTTGCGTAATTGCAAGACTTCTTTCACTGTATTCTCCTCTTGGAGGCCTTAAGTATTTCATACTCTTGCCGAACTTTTCCTTGAAGGCTCTTTCAAGTCCCAGCACTTCCTCCTCTATCTCACTGTCGCTCAGGGTGGGAAGACTTGGATGCCTTATTGTGTGGTTTCCAACGGTATGGCCTTCTTCAACCATTCTTCTTACCAGGTCCTGATGTTCTTTCAGATAAGGTCCGGTAATAAAAAACAACGCCTTTACATTATTGTCCCTCAAAGTATCCAGTATTTTTGCCGTATATCCGTTTTCATATCCTTCATCAAATGTAAGGTATATTTCTTTTTTGCTTGTATCCCCGATATAAATGCCGCCGTATTTTTCAAGCAGCTCAGGGGCGCCCGGATCGGCGTCAGGTATCTGGTGGTCCGGCTTTCTGCGTATACCCCATGAAAATATCTTATTACTGTACAAGCCTCCTGATACAGCCTGTTCCGCTGTTGAAACCTTTGCATCAAAAATGCCGGCGCTGTCACCCTCAGAAAGAGTTCCGCTTATTTCAACGCTAAAGTCCATGTCTTCCATATTATAAGAATATACTCCTCCAAGATCGCTTAACTTGGATTTGTCAATTTTCTTTACACAGCCGTTGCAAAAAAAGGGAATAATAATTAATAATGAAATAAAGAAAATTACTCTTTTTCTCATATAAGGAATCTCCTTCCAGTTCTTTTCGCAAATAAAGGTCTTAAATGTATATACCATATGGTAATGCTAGTATATAATTTAAGACCTGTTACCGGCTTTGCCTTATTTAATTAATATTATAAAAGGAAGGAAAAAATTACATTTTTGCACTAATTCACAGGCGTTAATAGGTTGTATTTGAGTACGGAACCATCATCTCTTACTTTCGGTATAATAATCTCATCAGACTTTTTTATGCTGACTTTTATCTGATAGGTATCCCTGAGCTTGTCAATGACTCCGCCCGTCATTGTAAGGGCGCGGTCAAGGTCATTGGGGTCTGAAATTGCCTTTATTACAAAGGGAGCTTTATGTTTGACGCCGTTAATCGTAATGTAGCTACTGTCGTCCCCAAAGTTGCCTACTTGCCGGATTTCGCTCGTCGCCACTATCCTTTCCTCATTTACGGATATTGCCTGAGCGCCTGCAGCCCTAAGCTCATTGACAACATCGAGTATATCGCTGTCTGCTACGCTTGCAAATCCATTATTATCCAATGTAACTATTACTCCCTTGCCTTTTACATCAACCAATCCCGCAAATATCCTGGCTGTTTCAAGTTGTTTTTTCATGTTTTCAGCAAGAGTGTTGTCCCCTATTCTCGAGTTTTCATAAGCTTTGTTTTCTTCCTGTAGTTCCTGTAATCTGGCTCTCAGTTCGTTATTCGTTTTCTGAAGCGCTATCAATTCAGTTTTCAGCTCTTCCAACCTTTTGTTCTGTACACTTGAAACATTTTGGTTATAATTTATGCTCTTGTACTGCCAAGAGATCATAATTCCCAGTATTATACAGACCAGTGTAATGGCAATATTTCTACTCACTTTCATCTTTCAGCACCTCCAGTCCCGTCAAATAGTTTTCCGGTTTACCGCTAAACCTTGGGACTATTACTTCTTTAGATTTTTTTATTTCCACCTTTATATTGTCTCTAATCATGAATTGCACATGTTCGCTGTTTGCCAGCGCGTCATACAAAGCATCCGGATCCCCGATTGCGCATATTTCATAAGGCACGCTATGCCTGTTCTTATTTATCAATATTGTGGGTCCGGCACATACCTGTTCACTTACAGCGGTTATTCTCTCGCCGTTTATTGAAATTGCCTGGGCTCCGGCGGCCTTAAGCTCGTTCAATATTATCTTTATATCCTGATCATGTACTAAAAGAGAGCTTGCTGCAATATCTGTTTTGCCCGGTGTAGCATCGTCAAGCTTAATGATAACGCCAGGTCCTTTTACATCTGTAAATCCCGCCAGAAGCCTCATTTTTTCCCACTCTATACTAAGTTTATCATCATTTTGGTCTGCAAGATATTCTTTAATTAAAATCTCGTTATAAGTCATCACTTCATCTATTTGGGCTTTTAACATATTGCTTGTTTTAGTTTCTTCCTCTATCTGAGCTGCCAGTTCCTCAAGATCCAGCTCGGATTGGCTCTTTATCCTTTTTGCATAAAGAGTGCTTCTAAATTGTACCGCCAGTACAATTCCAAGTATTAAGAAAACAACGAAAAAGATAAACCTTTTATCTGAACTTTGCATGAGTACCCCTAAATCCTGTCCAAACTATCACAGTTAATTAACTTTATAACCTATATATAATTCTAAATACAAAATACAAATATATCAAGTGAAAATATATATACATTAACAATTACCTGCTATATTTTGTAATTATTGTCTATATTACAATGTTTTAATATTTCCTTGTCATAATAAAACAAAAAAGCTTGATCAAAAAAAAGAGGAAATTATCTCTCCTTCTTTAACTTCTGCTGATTTCCCTCACCTTGTTTACGTAAATATTTGAAAGTTCTTCAGCGAATTCAGCCGAATAGCTTTCACTTATTACCCTGCATACAGGCGCGTCAGCATCCGGTAATACAAGTACCCACCCCTTGTCATTATGTATTTTTACTCCTTCGAGAGTCTCAATGCTGTCTCCGTCCAACTCCTGGATTATTTCCCTGATAACCTTTCCTTTTGCATTCCAGGGGCACTCTACTTCTTTTTTATTTATATGAAACTCCGGTATCATGTCTATAAGGTCTGAAAGTTTGTACTTATTGACACTCATAAACTCCAATATTCTTGCAAGTCCTGCTATGGCATCAAAATGCATGGTAAACTGTTCAAGCATTTCCTCTTTGACTTCGCTACCAAGGATTTTGTTCATAATATCCTGTACTGCGGTTTTCGACCTTATTACCTTTCCATTGTTCTCGGCGGCTATCTTTTCAACAACATTGCTTGCAGATATCGGCACTACCACTGTTCCACCCTGTATTCTTTTAAAGATAATAATTGAAATCAGTGCAATAAACATGTCTTCAGTTACGATTTTTCCCCTGTTGTCAACAAGTATCATCTTTTCGCAGGAGTCCTCGATTGAAACGCCAATGTCAAATCCCCCTGTCTTCACAAGGTTGCTAAAGTGCCTTACGTCGCTTGACGCGGCTCCTTGCATTATATTTCTTCCGGTATTTACAAGTTTAAGACTGGTTATTTCAACTTCACATCCAAGTTCTTCAAGCATCTCTTTCACTAAATCTGCAATAAATGCGGAGCCGGCGTTTAAAGAAATTTTGTAGCCTATTTTTTTGACTTTGACACTGTTTATGATGTTTCTTAAGTAGAATTTGCTATAGTCCGGAATAACAATCACATCTTTTATACAATCTCCTTCGCACCTCATAAAATCTTCTCTAATAAAGGCATTTTCAATCTTTCTTTCAAGGCCTCTGTCAATATTGCAGCCTTTCTTGTCAAGAAAATCTATAAAAAGCCTTGCTACATCATCAGTTGACGTGCTTATGTGAATCCCGCCGTCGCTTCCGTAAAATCTTACAGCAGACCTGGTTATTGGCAGCAGCATTTTGCCAAAGTCTAAAACCTCCACTCCTGCAGACAGCAAGCCTGTAATAAACGAAGATTTAATCATATGTGCGGCTGCTGAATCATCACAGCTTACGCCAACTTTTGCATTTTCTTTAAATAGGGAGCCATAGGCTGCACCCAGTTTAGATGCGTATTCCGGCGTTATGTCTACATTTATTTCTCCCGCTATTCCTCTGTTTCCAAAAATTGAGCGTGTATATTTTGAGCCCCATACCATATTGGAATTGACCTCTACCCCTTCATCAATCATTTTATCAGGCCATATTTTAATGCTTGGCTTGATTACGG
This sequence comes from Clostridiaceae bacterium, assembly GCA_012840535.1. GTDB lineage: Bacteria > Bacillota > Clostridia > Acetivibrionales > DUMB01 > DULF01. The sequence goes on along the minus strand of DULF01000217.1, from coordinate 25,406 downwards.
CGTTTTGCTTTGCAATAGTATCATCTCCGATTACAGAATTCTGAAAGGCTGAAACTCCATCTTTTAAATGAACCTTATTACATATAACAGTTCCTCGCAATTGCACGCCTTTATCGATTATACAATTCTTCCATGTAATGCTTCTCTTAATGCTGCTTCTTTCATCGATAATATTATACTCACCTATAACGGAATAATCACCGACGATCGAATTTCCCTTGATCTTTGTATTCCTGCCTATTATGCACGGAGGTAAAATTATAGCGCTGTCATCTATTTCAACGCCATCATCAACCCAGACATGTTCTTTTATTTCCTTTCCCGGAATATTCATTTTAACTTTGCCGTCCATGACATCCATATGAGCCTGATTGTACGCCTGAAGGTCTCCTATGTCACACCAGTAATCTTCAGTTATAAACCCGAACATTTGCTTATTTTCTTTCAATAGAATTGGAAATAAATCTTTGCTGAAATCGAACATTTCATTTTTCTTGAAAAAGCTAAGCACTTCCGGGGATAACACGTAAATGCCTGTATTTACAGTATCACTGAAAACCTCTCCCCAGCTGGGTTTTTCCAAAAACCTGGTTATTCTTCCGTCGCCGTCTGTTACAACCACACCGTATTCCAATGGAATATCAACTCTTTTCAATACAAGTGTAGCCATTGATTCCTTTTCAAAATGGAACTTGACGGCTTTCTCCAGATTTATGTCTGTAAGGGCGTCACCGCTAATGACTATAAATGTATCGTCAAGAAATTCCTCTGCGTTCTTCACGCTTCCTGCCGTGCCAAGAGGCTTATCTTCCGTGTAATACACAATTTTCATTCCAAAGTCACTGCCGTCATGGAAATAATCTTTTATTAACTCAGGCATATATTGCAAGGTTACTGCAACTTCTGTTATCCCGTGCTTCTTTAAAAGCTCAATGATATGCTCCATTACCGGTTTGTTAGCAACAGGCACCATTGGTTTCGGACGATTGCAGGTAAGCGGCCTTAACCTTGTTCCTTCACCGCCTGCCATGATAACAGCTTTCATCAGTTTCATCCTTCCTTTTTATCATTTTCTGGTATTTATTGAAGTGATAATGATATGCTAAGAATAACAAGCGAACAGTTATTCGTGCATATCATAATCACGTGGCACACTATTTAAAGTTTTTGTAAAATGATGCGATTTAATACACTTTTGATTTGCCATAAAATACATGTTTTTTTCATCCAGTGTATTTTTAATTTGAACTGAGAATAATAAAAACCAGGTAACATAAAAAAGTACCTGATTTTTAAAAGGAGGTATTCTATGCCAAGAGTTGCAAGAAACAATACAGTTTCAAATGAAATTACCACTAACAATAACTATTTAGAAAACGGTGTCTCAATAAGTCCTGTAATTCCGACTGTTGGCGAAAAAGTCAAAATAAAATACGACGGATTGCTCTCAAAATGTGGCGCAACACACGTTTACGCACATGTAGGGTACGGAAGCAACTGGGACAATGTATATGACTACCAAATGACAAAAACCGGCACCGGATTTGAAGTTTCAATTCCTGTCAGCAAACCTGGCACACTAAATGTCTGTTTTAAGGACTGCGCTAACAATTGGGATAACAATTCCGGCAAAAATTATTCTTTTAATGTGGCAAGATAAATATTTTTGAGAAAAACCGGCTAATACCCTGAGAATTTAGCTTAAGAATAATATTCTCAGGGTATATATTTAATATAGGAACTTCCATTTATTGCATGAATTATTATTTCTTCTCTGAAAATAATAAGTAAGAATAGAAAAAGGTGGTACTAATTCACCTGAAGGGATGGTATGCATGGATAAATATAAAGAATTATGCGACAGGATATTGCAATTCAGAGAATATTTGCATAAATTAATTGCAAATAAAAACAACCTGCAAGATCCTGAAATAATTTCAGCAAGCAGGATGCTTGATTCACTTCTCAATGAATACCGCCAGCTAAAGGAAATAAAAATTGACAAAAACAGCTAAAGCATTTTTTCATTGTTTTTCATTCAAAAGTTTCCTCAATTCATCCATAAAAGTATTTATGTCTTTAAATTGCCGATATACTGATGCAAACCTGACATAAGCTATTTCATCAAGATTTTTAAGCTTAGCCATTACCATTTCTCCAATTTCCTTTGAAGTAATTTCTCTTTGCAAAGAATTACTGATTTGAGTTTCTATTTCATCAACCACTTTTTCCAGCTGATTTATTGATACCGGTCTTTTTTCACATGCACGCAACAACCCGTTCAAAATCTTTTCCCTGTTAAAAGGCTGCCTTGTCCTGTCTTTCTTGATAACCATGAGAGGAATACTTTCAACCTTCTCATAAGTAGTGAACCTCCTCATGCACTTCGAACATTCCCTCCGTCTTCTGATTGACGTTCCTTCATCTGTTGGCCTGGAATCTATTACCCTATCTTCCTCATGCCCACAAAACGGACACTTCATTAGCAATCCCCCGTTCACAACTTAGCTTTGGCTACTTTTTTATTTTATCATAACTTAACTTTGGATACTTTTCTATTTATAGCATTTTATTATGTTATCGGCAAAATTGTTTTTTTCTTGATTGCATTTCTGTCAGTAATCAAAATACTTTCTGATAAACCTCTCGTCCATATCAACAAGAACAATATCTTCTCCTACTTTCTTCACTTTTTCCCATGGTATAATGAACTCGTTATCCCGTCCTATAAGCCCGAAAAACCTTCCGCTTCCCGGCAAAACCAGGGATTCTATTCTTCCGCTTTCCAAATCAACTTCAACATCAGAAATAAAACCGAGCCTTCTTCCGTCTGACATGTTTATGACCTCTTTTTGTCTGAATTCCGAAGCACGACTCATAGACCTCACAGCCTTTCAAAGTAATACTAGGATTGCAGCTTTTTCTCAAAGTCTTTTACCCCTTACCACCTGCCTGATTCACTAATAATATATGTATTTTGGTATCTTAATATGAAAAAAGGCTTGAAGGAGTTCCCAAGCCTTTTCTCTAGATATATTTCCTCATATGCATCAGCGCGGTCTTTTCAAGTCTGGAAACCTGAGCTTGTGATATTCCAATCTCTTCAGCTACTTCCATTTGCGTTCTTCCCTCAAAGAACCGAAGGTTCAGTATAAGCTTCTCCCTGTCATTCAGCTTCCTCATGGCTTCCTTCAGCGAGATTCCCTCAAGCCAGTTGTCGTCCATGTTTTTTTCGTCCCGTACCTGGTCCATGACATAAATGGCATCTCCGCCATCGTGATATACTGACTCAAATAGTGAGATAGGGTCCTGTATGGCATCCAGGGCAAATACCACTTCCTCCTTGGGCAGTTTGAGCTCTTTTGCAATTTCCGCAATAGTGGGTTCCCTGGAATTTTTATTGGTTAATTTCTCTTTTACCTGCAAAGCTTTATATGCAATATCCCTGAGAGACCTGCTTACCCGGATCGAGTTATTGTCACGCAGGTACCTTCTTATTTCACCTATTATCATTGGGACTGCATAAGTCGAAAATCTCACATTCTGATTCACATCAAAATTATCTATTGCTTTTATCAAACCAATGCAACCAACCTGGAACAAGTCATCTACATGTTCTCCCCTGTTATTGAACCTCTGTATCACACTAAGCACTAACCTTAGATTTCCGTTAATAAACTCTTCTCTTGCCGAGGCATCCCCTTTTTGAATTCTTTCAAAAAGTTGTTTTTTCTGTTCATTAGTTAAAACAGGCAGTTTAGATGTGTTAACACCGCAAATTTCAACCTTGTTGATCAGCATAGAAAACCCTCCCGGCAATCAAATTTCTGTCAGTATCATTATTGCCATGAAGGTCTTTTTTATACTGAAAATGCGGATAAAAAAAAAGAGAAAATTTTTTCAAAACACCTTGACAAAACTGCTTTTTAATGCTATTAAGACAAGACTTACATCATTCTGTTTATCTCTTTTTTAAGCCGGCTTATAATTCTTTTCTCCAGCCTGGAAATGTACGATTGGGATATTCCAAGCATGTCGGCCACTTCTTTTTGAGTCTTCTCTACGCCGTTTGACAAGCCGAATCTCAGTTCCATTATCTTTTTTTCCCTCAAGCTAAGCTTTTTCAGTGCTGCATTCAAAAGTTCCTTGTCAACTTCATCTTCCAGGCTTCTTTGGATAATGTCGTTTTCAGTGCCCAGTATATCCGATAACAAAAGCTCATTACCATCCCAATCAATGTTTAGCGGTTCGTCTATGGAAATCTCTGTTTTTACCTTATTATTCCTTCTCAGGTACATAAGTATTTCATTTTCAATGCACCTGGAAGCATAAGTAGCAAGCTTTATATTTTTAGAAGGGTTGAATGTGTTAATGGCTTTAATTAATCCTATTGTACCAATTGAAACCAAATCCTCCACACCTACACCCGTATTTTCAAATTTTCTCGCTATATAAACAACCAATCTTAAGTTCCTTTCAATAAGTATTGATTTAACTGCAAAATCGCTCTCTCCAAGCCTGTTCAACAAATAGTTTTCCTCATCGTTGCTAAGAGGAGGTGGCAGCGCCTCGCTTCCGCCAATATAATGCACCGGGAGTGCAGCATGTATTTTTAGTTTCCTTAGAACCTTAATATAGTTTATTAGGACAAATAGTTTTGCTTTTTTTAAAATATTCATTGTATACATCACCTTTCAGTTCCTTGATTTTTTTATCAGAGTTTAAATCAGTTCCGGGTTTAAAAGCGCCTTATATTTTTCGTTTTTTGAAAGTGCCTTGTTATATATGCCTATAATCACATCACTTATCCCTTTTCTTTCCTCATTGCTATCACTTATCTCAATATAATCAGGCTTGAAACCTATCAGCATGCCGTTCTCTTTCCCGAGTGAAGTATAAGGTATCAGCCTGAATCTTGAAAACCACTGCGAGCTTGAAATAATACCTGTTATCGTAACAAGATCATTCTCCCTGGATTCATTGAAAATGCTCCGGATATCAGCAGGCAAAATTTCTTTAATTGCATCAAATTCAACTACTACAACAGGCATATTGGTAAGCGGGTCATGGAGTGAATTTCCTGTATCAACTAATGCCGAAAGTTCAATAGCTTTATTTTCAAAAGCAATTTTCAGCTGATTTAAAAGTTTTTCCTTTACAAGCCTGTATTGCAAAATATCCCAGAATATCCTGACAATAATTGCTCCCATTACAATTGATAAAAACAGCACTGTCCATTTCGACCGCCAAAACACATAAATTATGCCATTCCTTATAAACCCTCCATTCTGATTAAAGTAGAGAAAAGCAAAAGCAGCCCCTGCGAATATAAAAGTACATACATAAAATATAGCAAGGGTCTTAAAGAAACTATTGAATTTCTTTGGGGAAAAGGCTACAGCTACAATAACACATGATAAAAGAATCCTTGCAAAAACAGTGTATAAAGCTTTAATGCCGGGCAAGACCACCATTAATACAACATACGCTGCTCCAATAATTGCTCCGACAAGCAGGCGGAAGTTTGACACTTTGCTTCTTATGAATTTTGAAGTAGTAAGCAGTATCAAGTAATTCATAACAATGTTTTCTAAAATAATTATATCAAGGAATACTTCCACCGGTGAAACCCCACATTCAGACAATCATCTATTTTACATATATTCAGGTGCATGTACTTTTATGAATATTATATAACTTTATCGCATATAATTTTGTCAAAACGTAATGTTGAAAAGAAAGATTTATATGACAAAAAGCACCAGGATAAGAGCATCCTGGTGCTTATCTGTGTCCATGTTATCATCAGATATAGATTACTTGTCCGTTTTTATTTAAACCTGTTTCTTCTTAAAAACGTGGGTATATCAAGCTCATCATCACTAAAATCCGTAGTTTGAAGTTTCTCGGGGGTATTCCTTATAAATTTTTCGCTGCCTGTCTTTTCAGCCACTTTCTTTATGGCAGGTCCCTTATCAAATCCTGTCGCTATTACGGTTATAAGAATCTCGTCTTTTAGGTTCTCATCAATTATTGCTCCGATTATAATATTTGCATCCGGATCGACAGATTTTTGAACCAAACCGGCCGCAGTATCAATTTCAAACAACCCAAGATCAGTGCCTCCGGTAATATTTAAAAGAACACCTTTAGCACCATCAATGGAAGTCTCGAGAAGCGGACTTTGAACTGCTTGTTTTGCAGCCTCCTCGGCTCTTCCGTCTCCTGATGCCCTTCCTATTCCCATATGTGCTAAACCGGCATTTGACATAACGGTCTTAACATCGGCAAAATCCAGATTTATTAATCCCGGAACAGCAATTATATCGGAAATGCCCTGGACACCCTGACGAAGTACATCGTCTGCCATTTTGAAAGCATCGACTATTGATGTCCTCTTTTCGGCAACTTGCAGCAGCCTGTCATTAGGAATAGTAATTAGAGTGTCGACACTGGCCTTGAGGTTTTCTATTCCTCTTTCTGCATATTGCATTCTCTTCCTGCCTTCAAACATAAAAGGCTTTGTAACAACACCGACCGTTAGGATTCCCATTTCCTTGGCAATCTGCGCAACTATCGGAGCAGCGCCTGTTCCGGTTCCACCTCCCATGCCAGCGGTGACAAATACCATATCCGCGCCTTTTATTGCCTGGGCTATTTCGTCTTTGCTTTCGTTGGCAGCCTTTTCACCAATTTCAGGATTTGCGCCGGCTCCCAGCCCTTTTGTCAGTTTATCTCCAATTTGTACTTTTGAGTTTGCCTTAGATAAAAACAACGCCTGCTTATCCGTATTAATAGCAATAAATTCGACCCCTCGAAGACCAGCTGTAATCATTCTGTTAACGGCGTTGTTTCCTCCTCCGCCAACACCAACTACCTTTATCTGAGCAAATTGCCCCATATCGATGTCAAACTCCAGCAACTTAAGTCCCCCTTTATCATTTGCTTAATATAAAAACGCGCTTTCTATTTAAATACTCTGTCAACCCAAGGCAATACCTGAAATAGCAATTTTTAACACAGAATACAATAAACTCCAACGGGCTTCATATGCAGTACAATTATATTAACATAATATATATCATTATAATAAATATATATTACTATTTAAACCAAAGCAATATTTGTTTTATTTTTATTTACAACTAATATTATAAACCATAAATTTACAATTGTACATCATCAATCATATAAACTAAAACCTTTACGATAAGCGTTCCAATAATTTCAGGATTTTTTTGAAAAAACCCGGCCGCTTCTTCAATGAATTTTTTCCCTTTTGAAGAATGACTTTGCTTCCTGCGTTTCCGCTTTTGTAAGTATTCGAAACAAACCTTATCATTCCTGCCGCTGTAGCAAATTCAGACTTTGAAACCGAAGCCGACCTATATAAAGCTACTCTTGCGGGAATTTCAAAAACTTCACTCGCCAGCTGCTTATTGCCGTCAACGTATGAAATACCCCCTCCGGTAAGCACTACAGTCATATTGCCGTCAATCGTAATTTTTGCCTTTTCAAGCATGTTCCGGCAAATATAAAAAATTTCATGCACTCTTGCTTCAATAATCTCTACGACCTCAGAAACCTTGATTTTCTTTCTTTTGTTATCCTCAATTGTATTAACGGCAAATTCCTGGTCATTATTTATAAGAGATGTAAGAGCAAGCTCAAACTGTCTTTTAATTTTTTCAGCTTCGCTATGTGAAATCTTCAAACCAATTGAAATATCATTTGTTATATGGTCTCCTCCAACAGGTATTGAATCATAGAAAATCAGCCTCTTATTTTTAAATACCGATATATCTGTTATACCGCCGCCAACATCAATAAGTATGGCCCCTATTTCCTTTTCATCAGGCGTAAGAAGCAGTTCACCTGTTGCAAAAGCTTCAATTATCAGGCCGTCAATTTTCAAGCCGGCCCTTTCCAGGCTTTTTACAATGTTTTGTGCCGATGTTATTTTCCCAATTATTACATCAGCGTCAACTTCCAGTCTTAACCCAACCATTCCAACAGGATCAATAATTTCGTCATACCCATCAATTATATATTGCCTGGGAATTATATCGATTATCTGACAGTCTTCAGGTATTTCCAAATCCCTTACCTTGTATAAAAGTTTCTCCACATCCTTTGGAGAAACCTCATGATTGTTATCGGAAATCTCAATACTGCTTTTATTATTGATGACATTTACATGCATTCCATATATATTTACATAGGCAGAGCCAACACTGATATTTGCCATGGTCTCTGCCTGCTTTATTGAATCTCTTATAGAATTGGATACACTTTCAATATCAACAATTACACCCTTTTTCACTCCGTTACATGGAGCTATGCCTTCACCTACAATTTCCAACTGGTTTGCCCTGTTAACTCTTCCAATTAATGTGCAAACTTTTGTAGTTCCTATATCCAGGCTGACAATATAACTTCCCACTTGAAAACCCCCTAACAAAGGCCGCACTTAAAAATAACACATATATATTAACTACGCTGTATGAATTTCGACAGCCTCCTACATTATATTATCTTTTTTTGAAAGTTTATTCAATATAATTCTTCTAATGGTTGCGAAATTCAAAAACAGCCTGTTTCCAAACGCAAAAATGGCAGCTAGATATATTTGAATTCCTAATTGGTCACCTATATAAGCGAGCCCGGCTGCAAGAGCTGCGTTGCCAAAAAAGCCGGACAGGAATACCTTCATTTCAAAATTCCCCTGCAATGACGCGGCAATGCCTCCAAAAACCGAGTCCAGAGCCGCCAGAATTGCTACAGCTACATAATTGGAATACTGTTGGGGAATATTCACAGGTATAAAGAAGACTCCAATTAAAATCCCTATAATTAATCCTAAAATCGGTATCATTTGTACTCCTCCTACTCTTCCGGTCTGAAGATAGGTTTATCCCCTGAGGTAAAGTCTAGAATTCCCCTATCCTCTTCTTTTATACTATTCTGAAGTATATATTTCAACACACCTATCCTGTAGTTTAAATCCCTTAAATCCCCAAGGTTTGCAATAATCCTTGAATCAACAAATAAACAAACTTTTTTCGGGTCGCTTATGTCAATATAGTCAACCGTATCTTCCAATTTATATAAACTGTTTTCGTCTGATTTCTTGATCGCAGTTATTAAATCATATATTTTTTCTATTGAATCAGGGTTTTCAAGCTCCAATGCCTGTCCCATTTTATAGCTCTCGATTTTAAGCCCTTTTATAACGGGAAGGCCAACCTCCCTTTCATCTTCCACAATATCAATAATATACCCTTCTTCATCCATTATCAAGTACGATCCAAGATGTGGAATTATACACATTGGATTCCTTTCTTCTATTGTTATGAGTATTTTATCGGGCATTTTGTACTTCACTTTAGCACTCTTTACATAAGTACAGTTTTTTAAAATATCCGTCTCTGCTTTATAATATCTAAAAGTAAGCAAACCGGAAATATTCCTGCCAATTACTCTAAATCCGTTCTCTCCCACTTTAACATCTGTTACCTTGGTTATTTCACTGCTTTTGTAATGTTTATTGCCCAGAACCTCAATACTTGAAATGTTGCATAACGGCGAAAGGGCCAGAGGGACTAAAACTGCACCCAATAGCAGCAGAATCAATATAAGTTTTAACCAAATTATTGTTTTTTTAAACTTTTTTCTTTTATTCAGTTTCTTTTCTTTTAAATCATAGTCAGCATTTATCTTAAGTAAATCCATTAAACTTTCCTCTCTAGTTGTTTTCTCTTCTAATTATTGCGCCGATACTGGCCAACTTTTCTTCTATTTTTTCATAACCCCTGTCAATGTGCCTTATGTCATTTATTATGGTCTCACCATCCGCAACCAACCCGGCAAGCACAAGGGCAGCGCCGCCTCTTAAATCCCTCGCACACACGCTTGCCCCCGTAAGCTGCCTGACCCCTTTTATTACAGCAAGGCGGCCTTCCAGTTTAATATTAGCTCCCATCCTTAGCAGTTCTTCCACATGCTTATACCTGTTCTCAAAAACAGTTTCAACAATTATGCTTGTTCCATTTGCTACCGAGAGTAAAGCCACCATTTGTGGTTGCATGTCAGTCGGAAAACCTGGGTAAGGCAACGTCCTTATAATATCAACTGCTTTAGGTCTGGTTGGTCCCGCTACAAAAAGTGAATTTTCCATTACATTTATTCTGCAACCTACTTCCCTTAAATTAGATATTATTGAACTAACATGTTCAGGTATAATATTATTTATTAAAATTTCACCACCGGTAATTGCCGCAGCTATCATATATGTACCTGTTACTATCCTATCAGGAATAACAGTATGTTCAATATTTCCCAGCAATTTTTTGCAACCCTTTATCCTGATAACAGGTGTTCCGGCACCGGATACTTCAACTCCAAGACCGGCTAAAAACTTTTGCAGGTCTACAATCTCAGGTTCTTTCGCTGCATTCCTTATACAAGTCTCACCTTCAGCAAAAACTGAAGCCAGCATAATGTTTTCCGTTGCCCCTACACTCGGATAATCCAGCTGTATATCGCATCCTTTCAGCTCCTCGGCTTCACAATAAATAAACCCTCTATGGGCATCCTGTATTCTCGCACCCATGTTTCTAAGCGCCTTGAGGTGCAAATCAATGGGTCTTGGGCCTATTTCACACCCACCTGGGTGTGTTACCTTATTGTCAAAAAGTTCTTTTTAATAATCCTTATTTTAATATCTATGTATCTTCTTATATTTTATCATTTCAAAAATCAAGCAGCAATTAATAATTGGTAAATATATCATTAAAGTAATATACATTGCGCATCCTCTTGAGTAAGTGCCGGAATGTACAGTTTTATTAAGGTTGAAAGTAAAAATTATTTGCGTTAAAATAAAATCCATGTGATGATGCTTTTTTAAATCATCCATCAAAAAATTTGCCTGGTTATATGCTTGCATATATTTGGAAGGAGACAATTATAGTGCGAAAAAAAAACAAAGCTTTTAAAAGCGTAAAAAATTCAATAACAACGGCTTTTATCGTTGAGGTTGTATTCTGGTTGGCGGTCATCGGTGCTTTAATGATAAAATGCTTTTATTTTCAGTTTACTACAAGGCTCAACAGCAGGCCTTTTTTAACACTGAACAACGCTTACACAATGATGGGTACATTCGGTACTCTGCTTATTATTGTATCAATATTCATACTTGCATTTAACAAAAAGAGAAGAATAGCGTTGCTGATTTTTGATGTGTTTCTTTCACTTTTAATATTTGCCGATACTATCTATTATCGTTACTATTACAGTGCCATTACCATCCCCGTCCTATACCAGATAAGGCTGGTAGGCTCAGTTGGGGATAGTATTATAAGTCTTATTAAAATAAAAGACCTTGTTTATTTTGCTGACTTCCCGTTTCTGGCTGTCATTCTTTATGCTTTAAGAAGAACCGGCAAGGATAAAATGTCCCTGTTTAAATTAAAATACCGTGCAATAACGGCTCTCCTCGTATTCGCGGTTGGTCTTACAGTATTTAAAATTGCTTACAACAATGTTGACACTTCAATATTTCCCTATGACAACAATTATGTAGCAAGATATCTTGGTATAAAATATTTCCATTACTACGACATAAAAAGGTTTGTCAAGGAGAATTTGCTAACTAACAGGACACTTTCTTCAAAAGAACGTGCTACAATTGACGAATTCTTTAAGAATAAACCCAAATCTTCTGATAAACACAGGGGAATTGCAAAAGGCAAAAACCTTATTCTCGTGCAGGTCGAAGCCCTGCAGCACTTTGTTATAAACAGGAAGACGGATAAAGGAGAAGAGATTACGCCTAACCTGAACAAACTTATCAAAGAAAGCGCTTATTTTGATAATTTTTATTACCAGATCGGCGGAGGAAACACTGCCGATGCTGAATTGCTTGTCAATGCATCCTTATATCCGGCAAAGGAAGGCTGTGCATACTTCAGATTCCCGAACAACACTTACCATTCCCTGGGCAATATATTAAAACAGCAGGGATATGGTACCTATGTATTCCATGCAAACAACCCGACTTTCTGGAACAGGAATGTGGCTTACAAGGCACTTGGATTTGACACTTTTGTAAGCAATAATGACTATGTTCTCGACGAGTATATAGGATGGGGACTTGGGGATGCTTCGTTTTTCAGGCAGTCTCTTGACAGAATAGATACATCAAAGCCTTTTTATGGATTCTTTATAACACTTTCGAGCCATTTCCCGTTCAAGTATGAGTTCTTCGAAACCTATGATTTCGACGTGGGTAAGTATGAAGGCCAGTTCCTCGGCTATTATCTTAAAGCCATAAACTATGCTGATTACGCCCTTGGACGTTTTATAGAGGAATTAAAGGAACGCGGGCTATATGAAGATACTCTCCTGGTAATATACGGAGACCATATGGCCGTACCAAAAGACTATTCAGAACAGCTTATGGAGTTCCTTGGTGTGGAATACAGCGATTTTAACTGGGCTAAACTGCAAAGGGTTCCGTGTCTGATTCACTACCCAGGTTTGGAGAACGGCAAAGTATTCACTGTAACAGGCGGCGAAATAGATATTCTTCCGACAGTTGCCAATCTTATGGGCTTTGATGCTCCTTATGCAATAGGCAAAGATTTGTTCAACACTGAATACGGTTATGCCGTACTGCGCAACTCTTCAGTGGTAACAGACAAATATATTTACCTCAGCGGACTCAGAACTGCTTTCGATATAAATACTGGAAAGGAATTGCAGCCTGAAGAGTATGAAAAAGAAGTTTCGGCTCTCCAGAGAGAATTGTTCATTTCGGACCTGATAATCCAAAAGAACGGGTTGAAAAGATGAGAAATGAGTCATGGGGACGGTTCTTTTGACAACTTTGCCAAAAGTTGTCAAAAGAACAACCATGACAACCCCTGACAACTTAACAAATTATTCTATATGCCCTTAACAATCATCGCCAGGGTTGATTCAAGACGTCTTTGCACCGCTTCAAAATCCATATTGGGAATATAATATGACTCTATTTGCTTATGCATTGCTTTGGCCTTTTCCAATGTATTTACCGCCATACCTATCAACTCTTCAAATTTTTTGCCGTTATTGACAAGCTCGTTTTCGAATCTTGCAATTATGGATTTTTCCACATATTCATTAAGGTCGTATTCCTTGTAAGTATCGACATTTGCCCTGTGATAGCTATTGGTTGTAGTAACTGCCACACTTAAAGCAGGTATCACAAGGTGTTCAAGTTTTAATGGATACAAAGCGCAATAATATGATTCTACGTAAAAGCCCCTCTCTACTGCGCTGTTTTTTATTTTTTCAAGTATTTTTTCAGCCCCCGTGCCCTGTTCGCCAATAATCCTGTATACCTTTTCCATATTAAGTATACTGTCTATATAGTTCTTGATACCATCCGGCGTTATAGCGCTTGCAAAAAGGCGTCTTTGTCTTCCCCCTGTACCGGATATCTCAGTGCCGTCAAAAATTTCCTTCAGCATTGTATCCGCAATGACATTGATTCTCCCGGTATCCACAGCAAGCTTATTGATTTCAGCAGTATCCTCGTGAACCAAAGCCGCTGCTTTTATATACCTGTATGCTCTTTGAAATATCCTTTTGATTTCAAGATTGCTCTCCATTATTGCTTCCTTGTGTTGTTTTATTTTTTCCTCATTCCAGTAATCGCCAAGATTGATTATTTCATCAACTGCTCCGGGATTTCTGGGATCCACCATATGAGGAGCTGTTCCATCCATAAACGCCACCTTTATTTCAGGTATTACCACTCCATCGTAACTGTCAGGGTCGCTTGAACAATGCATAAATTCAACATCATATCCCATAGTTAACATTTCACCGGCTATTCTCCTCATAAACGTTGATTTTCCGACTCCCGGACCACCTTTTAAAATGAATATTCTTGCCGCTTCCTCCTGTGGAAGTATGTAATCGTAATAACTGAAAAAGCCCAGAGAAGTATTCCCTCCGGCAAACATGTGTCTTACCTGTGCTTTTGACATAATATCCCTCCATTTCAATACCAGAATATGCAGTAAACCAAAAATGGGGGATAGTCCCTACTTATCAACTTTTATATCTATGAGAAAGTGAAAAAACAATGGAAAATTCCTTGTTTTTTGTTTTAATACTTGTGACTTCAACTACTTCACTTAAAATAAGCTCATCTGGCTGCTTTCAGGCAGGTCATCCAGGCATCCGTGCTGCTGGAGTATCTCAATTACAGTCTTGGTTGCCTTGCCTCTCAGCCTGAGATCATCAAGGGACAAAAATCTGCCTTGCTTGCGAGCTTCAACAATGTTTTGCGCCGCTGCGGCGCCCAGTCCCTGAAGCGCATTCAAAGGTGGACGTATGCCTTCGGGTGTAATTAGAAATTTTGTTGCGTCTGACTTATATAAATCCACAGGAAGGAATTTTATTCCCCTGGCGTACATTTCATTTGCAACCTCAAGAATTGTAAGCACATTTTTTTCCTTTTGAGTAAGATTGTTTCCTTTTTTCTCAAACTCCTCTATCTTGCTTTGCACTTTCCCTTGTCCATGGGTCATCATCTCCGCATCAAAGTCGTCCGCTCTTACGGTAAAGTAAGCTGCATAGAATGCTTCCGGGTAATATACTTTAAACCATGCAATTCTGAAGGCCATCATTACATATGCCGCGGCATGGGCTTTTGGGAACATATATTTTATTTTGTTACAGGATTCTATGTACCAATCAGGCACATTGTTTTCCTTCATGATTTGCACGTATTCTTCCTTAAGCCCTTTACCCTTTCTTACGTCTTCCATTATCTTGAATGCAGTCTTGGCAGGCAGCCCAGCATGCATCAGGTAAAGCATAATATCGTCCCTGCAGCAGATAACCTGGGAAAGGGTCGCAGTACCGTTTCTTATCAGGTCCTGTGCATTATTGAGCCATACATCAGTTCCGTGGGATAAGCCTGATATCCTAATAAGCTCGGAAAAGGTAGTAGGCTTTGTATCCACCAGCATTTGCCTTACAAACTTTGTTCCGAATTCCGGTATGGCAAGTGTTCCGACTTCACAGTTGATATCTTCAGGTTTAACTCCAAGGGGTTCCGTGCTGCTGAACAGCTTCATGGTCGTTTTTTCGCCAATAGGTATGGTTCTGGCATTTACCCCAGTCAAATCCTCCAGCATCTTTATTACCGTAGGATCATCGTGGCCCAGTATATCCAGCTTGAGTATGCTCCCATGAAGGAAATGATAATCAAAATGCGTGGTTATTGTGTCTGACTCAGTATCATCCGCGGGCCTTTGTATAGGCGTAAAATCGAATATTTCCTTATCCTGGGGGACAATCATAATTCCGCCCGGGTGTTGGCCGGTGGTTCTTTTTACGCCTGAGCATCCTGCTACAAGCCTGTTTAGTTCTGTATTGGTAACAACAATTCCCCTCTCGTCAAGGTAATTCTTTACAAATCCATAGGCAGTCTTTTCCGCAACTGTCGCGATTGTGCCTGCTCTAAACACGTGACCTTCTCCAAACAGTTCTTCCGTGTATTTATGAGCTACAGGCTGATATTCACCTGAAAAATTCAGGTCGATATCAGGCTCTTTGTCACCTTCAAAGCCAAGAAATGTTTCAAAAGGTATGTCATATCCATCCTTCTTTAAAGGTTCGCCACAATTGGGACAGTTCTTGTCAGGCAGGTCAAACCCGCATTCGACACTTCCGTCAAGTATAAATTCTGAATACTTGCATTTATTGCAGATATAGTGAGGCTGAAGCGAGTTAACTTCAGTTATTCCAACCATGTTTGCGACAAAAGAAGAACCTACGGAACCTCTTGACCCAACAAGATATCCGTCGCTCAATGACTTTTGCACAAGCTTTTGAGCTATCAGGTACATCACTGAAAAGCCGTTATTAATTATAGAATTAAGCTCCTTTTCAAGGCGTTCCTTTACTATTTCAGGCAGTGGCTCGCCGTAAATCTCCTTGGCCCGGCTTTCTGCAAGCTTTTTTATTTCCTCCTCGGCTCCTTCCAGCTTGGGCGGGAATGTACCCTCAGGCACCGGAGCAATAGATTCAATCATGTCAGCAATTTTATTTGTATTGGTTACAACAACTTCATAGGCCTTTTCGCTTCCTAAGTAGCTGAACTCTTCAAGCATTTCGTCCGTTGTCCTGAAATACAGGGGTGCCTGATTGTCAGCATCATCATATCCCTGTCCTGCCATTAATATTCGTCTGAACACTTCATCTTTGGGGTCCATAAAATGCACGTCACATGTAGCAACAACAGGTTTTTTAAACTTTTCCCCAAGCATTACAATTTTCCGGTTGATTTCTTTAAGCGTATCAACGCTATTTACAACGCCTCTGTTAATTAGAAACTGGTTGTTGCCTAAAGGCTGGATTTCAAGGTAGTCATAAAAATCAACAATTTTTTTGATTTCTTCCTCGCTTCTGTTGTTTAAAACAGCATTATAAAGCTCTCCTGATTCACAGGCAGTGCCTATAATAAGCCCCTCCCTGTAAGTCATAAGAAGGCTTTTTGGCACACGCGGCCTTTTGTAATAATATTCGAGATGGGACTTCGAAACAAGTTTATAAAGATTTTTAAGCCCAACACTGTTTTTCACCAGAATAACAGCGTGGTACGTCTCAGCCTTGGTAAAATCGTTATTTCCCTCAAAAGCTTTTTGAAGGTCATCTATTGTATTAATATCCTTTTCTTTTAACATTTCCATGCATTTAATAAATATTTGCGCCGCTGTCCTTGAATCATCCACAGCCCTGTGGTGGCTCCCCATGTCGATATTGAGATGTTTGGCGACAATGTTCAATCTATGCCTCTTAAGGTCGGGAAACATATTCCGGCTAAGCTGGAGAGTGTCAATAACAGGATTGTTTAACACCCTTCCTATCTTTCTGGCGTTATACCGTATAAAACCTATATCAAAGCTTGCATTATGGGCTATCAGCGGCTTGTCCCCGGCAAAATCAAGAAAATCAGCAAGGACAGCTTCAACGGGTGGCGAATCCTTAACCATTTCGTCGGTTATTCCTGTAAGTTGAGCAATAAAACGTGGTATTTGAATGCCGGGATTTATAAAAGAGCTGAACTCATCAATAATTTTCCCATCCTTTATTATCACTGCGCCAATTTCAATTATTCTGTCTCTTTCCGCATCAAGTCCAGTAGTTTCTATATCAAATACAACAAGTTCCTTGTCAACGCTATATCCGTTCGGATGATAAACAACAGGTATTTCATCGTCCTGCAGATAACATTCTACTCCGTAAATTATCTTTATATTATATTCCTTGCCGGCTGCAAAAGCGTCAGGATAAGCTTGCACCACACCGTGGTCCGTTATCGCAATAGCCTTATGTCCCCATTTGGCAGCTCTTTTTACCAGTTCTTTCACCGGTGTTACAGCATCCATCGAGCTCATCTGTGTGTGGAGGTGGAGTTCAACTCTTTTCTCGTCTGCCCTATCAAGTTTCTCTTCCTTTGCTATTTGCACAATATCCGTAGCCATGATAACCGGTTCCCTTGAAAACTTGTCATACTGGGCCTCGCCTCTCACCTTAAGACATGCGTTATTCTTTATGGATTCAGATACCCTTTCAATTTCATCCTTCTTTACAAAGAACTTTACAGTAAGAGAACCGGTATAATCGGTGATATCAAACTTGAAAATATACCTTCCGCCCCGTATTTCCTTGAAGTCAACACCAAATACATCCCCGGAAATTGCAACCTTCCCTGAATCCTGGTTAACCTCGCTCATTTTGATTATGGTATCACTAAAATTCTTGCCCAGTATTATATTAACATCGTTTCCGCTGCCATTTGAATTCTTCTTTTTATGCTCTTTGCCGTTAGAACCGTTAACCTTGCAGTTTTGGGAGGACTCATCGACAGCAAGGGCTTTTAACTCTTCCTTCGCTTTAAATTCAAGGTATTCCCTGTTAACTTCTTCATCAACTTCAAAATCCTCGAAATAAACTCTTAGCTCTATGGAAAAGCTATCCTTCAATATTCCCTCAATTATGTCATGACATCCCTGTGCCTTTAGAATATCCGAACCTGTTGTTTTAAGACGCACTATAAGTTTTTGCCCTTCTAAAACCCAGCCGCATTCACTAAGAATGCCTTTGCTTAATGCTACTTTTTTGTTAACAATATATATTATGCTGTCCCAGTATTTGTTTAATATTTCCTCTACAGTTCCGGAAATTTTGAACTTAGGCTTAATTTCAACCTCTTCAAAACCTAGAGACGCATTAATGCTGTTTTCAGCTTCCTCCAACAAGGAAGCGGCTATTATTGTGTAAGCTTCAATATGTATTTCAAGCCTTTTGGATTTTCTGAATACATTAACCCCTAAAACTTTAACATTTTTAAAAAATTCGGCATACCCGCCATTCAAAGATAACTGAGGAAAAACGTCAAGTATATTGTTTTGATTAAGTGCTGCACTTTTTGTCATATGTACCTCCAGCGATAGTCTTTATCCTCTGGCTTCATGTTCTGGTCTCCCCTACATAATTCTGGTCTCCGGTTTCCGGTCTCTGGTCTCTGTTAGAGGGCTGTCACCCTCGATTATAATTGTTCTATTTCTGAAATAAGTTCCTCCACTATTTTATCTTCGGGAATTTTTCGTATTATTTTACCTTTTTTAAATAACAGTGCTTCCCCTCTTCCTCCTGCAATTCCTATGTCGGCTTCCCTGGCTTCCCCCGGGCCGTTGACAGCACAACCCATAATAGCCACTTTTATATTTTTGTTTACGTGCCGCAACTTCTCCTCAACTTTATTGGCAATATTTACAAGATCAATTTTAGTTCTGCCGCATGTTGGGCAGGATATTATATCAATACCTGAGCACTTAAGTCCAAGGGTTCTTAAAATTTCAGTCCCTACCACTACCTCCTCAACAGGATCTCCTGTTAAGGACACACGCAGCGTGTCACCTATTCCTTCTGCCAGAAGACAGCCTAAACCGACTGAAGACTTGATTGTGCCTTTGGACAGTGTGCCGGCCTCGGTTACGCCAATATGTAAAGGATACTCTGTCATTTTAGAAAGAAGCCTGTAAGCGGCAATTGTCAATGGAACACTCGAGGCCTTGATCGAAAAAACAATCTGGTCAAAATCAAACTCTTCGAGCATTTTCGCATGGTTCAACACGCTCTCCACCATGCCTTCGGCTGTTACGCCGTTATATTTTTCAAGTATTCTCTTTTCTATAGAGCCCGAATTAACCCCTATCCGTATGGGAACCCGGTATTTTTTTGCTGCTTCCACGACACTTTTTACCCTGTCCCTTCCTCCGATATTTCCAGGGTTTATTCTTATCTTGTCCGCACCGTTCTCTATGCTTAATATTGCAAGGCGGTAGTCAAAATGAATATCTGCCACAAGCGGAATATTAATGGATTTTTTAATTGCCTTAATAGCTTCCGCCGCTTCCCTGTCAGGTACGGCTACCCTGACTATATCGCATCCGGCTTCTTCAAGCCTTTTGATTTGCTCAACAGTGGCAGCAATGTCCCGCGTATCCGTATTTGTCATGGATTGTACGGAAATAGCCGAGTCACCGCCAATATAAATATTTCCTACCCTGACTTTTTTGGTTTTCCTTCGGTTGATGTAGTTCTCCATCATAAGTCACTCTCAACATTAATGACTATTAATTCAGTCTATTATCTATCCTCCCGTCACCTGCCGGAATATATCATTGTAAGTGGTAAAAATCGCAAGCAGAATTAAAAGCACAAATCCAATAAATGATATAAATGCTTCCTTTTCAGGAGGTATAGCTTTCTTTCTTATTCCCTCGATAGCAATTAAAAGTATTTTGCTGCCATCTAGCGCAGGAAAAGGAATAAGGTTGAATATTCCCAGGTTTATTCCTATGAAGGACAGCATACTAAGGAGATTGATCAGCTTATCCAGTATTGTGGGACTTTGTTCGACAACATCTCCAATAGTAGAGACTATGCCTACCGGTCCTGACATCTGGGTTAGTGAAACCCTTCCGGTAATCAGCCATATCAAGGAATAATAGACATTCCTTGCAATAGAAAATGCCTGTATTAAAGAGTGTTTAACAGTCGGTAAAACCCCTCCTGATCCCTTTTTGAAGCCAATTCCTATGCCGTATTGCTCTTCTCCTGCAGACGGAATTGGCGTAACAGTAAGCACGTGCTCCTTCCCATTCCTGAGTACTGTTACCTTGATGGGATTGCCTTTGTTTATTTTCATAAAATCCCTTATATCTTTGCCGCTGGACACTTTGACGTCATTTAACCTGATTATTTCATCTCCGGGTCTGAACCCATTATCCTTATCTGTTTCTGCATAAGCATTATCAGCAACTACATTAGACCCTGAGCCATAATCGGCCTTAGGGATGAAACCCAGAAGGTATCTGTTCCTTTCTATTTTCTCCGGAACCAGCCTAGTTTTCTCAATATTACCATTGCGTAATACCTCTACATCAACCGGCGCCCCTCGTGTACCGTAAACAAAAAGAGATATATCCGCAGGATGGTATACCCTTTTTCCTCCATACTTAATTATTTTGTCACCAGTCCTAAGGCCTGCCTGAAACGCGGGAGAACCGGGCGAAACCCTTCCGATCTCAGTTGTATGGTAGCCCGTAACCGATACTATTGCAACAATGGTAATAACTGCAACAAGGAAATTCATCACAGGTCCCGCGGCAATAACCGCAGCCCTTGTAAGCAGAGGCTTTTTATTGAAAGCCCTTTCATCTTCCGATGCTTCTTCCTCACCTTCCATTCTTACAAAGCCCCCGAGCGGAACAGCTCTTACAGAATATACGGTCTCTCCCCTCTTAACGCTAAAAAGCTTTGGTCCCATGAAGATAGAAAATTCCAAAACTTTTATATCAGATAACTTGGCTACAATAAAATGACCAAGCTCGTGGACAATTATTAATACACTCAGGGCAATTATTCCTAATAATATCGACATAAGCCATACCTCCGTATATTACGTTTCAAGCTCATAACTTCCTCCCTGGCCCATATGTCTACCTCTATTATATCATCCAAGGATGGGCGAGTATTCACTTTATGCCTGCCCATTATTTCTTCGATAATTCTGGGTATTTCCATGAACCCTATTTTCCCCTCTAAAAACATACTTACAGCCACTTCGTTAACGGCATTTAAAACCGTGGGCATCGTACCACCTGTTTTTAGAGCTTCAATCGCCAGTTTAAGGCAGGGGAAAGTTTTATAATCAGGACTTTCAAATGTCATTTCCCCGACTTTCAGCAAGTCCAGCCTGGAAAAATTATTGGAAAGCCTCTCAGGATATGTCAGAGCATATTGAATTGCTATTCTCATATCCGGTGCAGCAAGCTGGGCAATTATTACCCCGTCAACATATTCCACCATCGAATGAATCGCGCTCTGCGGATGGATCACTACCTGAATCTTATCCTCGGAAACCCCAAAAAGCCACTTTGCTTCTATAACCTCAAGCCCTTTATTCATTAATGTGGCAGAATCAATTGTTATCTTTTTTCCCATTTTCCAGTTAGGATGTTTAAGAGCTTCCTGCACACTAACATGTTCCAGTTCGTCAACGCTTTTTCCCCTGAAGGGGCCTCCCGAAGCAGTCAGAATAATGCTCTTCACGTCATTTGGCCTGTTTCCCTCAATGCACTGAAAAACAGCTGAATGCTCGCTGTCTATCGGAAGTATCTTAGCTCCTTTTTCCTGGGCTTCTTTTACTACTAACTCTCCCGCGGTGACAAGCGTTTCCTTGTTTGCCAAAGCAATGTTTTTTCCGTGTTTTATAGCTTCAAGGGTTGGTAACAATCCTGCAATCCCAACTATTGACGACACTACCGTATCCACTGAATCAATGGATGCCACCCTGCTGATGCCTTCCGTTCCGTATACAACTTGAATTCCCAAGCCTTTAAGTCTTTTTTCAAGCTTGCACGCAAGTTCCTCGCTACCAACAGCAATCATTTTGGGTCTGAATTCACGTGCCTGCTCTTCCAATAATGCAATATTTGTATTAGCTGTAAGGCCTGATACCTCTATATTCAGATTTCTCGCCACTTCAAGGGTCTGTTTTCCTATAGAGCCAGTTGATCCTAAAATTGCTATGTTTTTTGCCATTACATCCTTCTCCTAAAATGAAAATTGTTCTTTCTTACATATTGCCCCTTGTCCACCGAAAAATATACCCATATATTTTTACTTATAACCACTAATCTTATTCGAGCAGCCAAAGACAAGCCCCCAAATTATACGCATTATGCAGGCGGCAAGTGGTTGTCCCTGCGCTGTTCGGGCATTCAAAGGCGTAACCATGCATTTTTCATTCGGACAATCAAAGCCCGCCCTTACATGATTTTATAAAAAGAAATTAATGTAGTAATATATAACCGGTGCAACAAGCAAGATACTGTCAACCCTGTCAAGCACCCCTCCGTGCCCCGGCATTATGTTGCCGTAATCTTTTATGCCCGCAAACCTTTTTACAGCTGATGCCGCAAGGTCTCCCATCTGTGTAATTATGCCGCACAGCAAGCCAATGATAATAAAATGATAAACAGGTGCTTTAGGCAACACACTATTTAAATATATTCCGTACAAGGTTATCGCTATTACACATCCGATAATTCCACCGACAGCGCCTTCTTTTGTTTTATTGGGGCTGACAGCAGGAATAAGCTTCCTTTTTCCGATTGTGACACCTATAAAAAATGCAAAAGTATCTGTCGCCCATGCGCTGATAAATATAAGCCAAATATAGTAAGCCCCGTTTTCCATATTGCGTGTTTCTATGATGAATGAGAAAAGAAAGACAACATATGCAATGCCGAAAACGGTAACCGCTATATCCCCGACATTATATTTCTTATGCTTGAGCACAATAAGAGACAACAAAACAGCCAGAATGACATACACAGCAAATGAAAACAACTTTCCGTTATAAATTAAACCAATAAGTCCGTTTGATCCTAAAAGCATCTTTTCATAGCCTATTATCAATAAAGACAAGCATGATATATACCCAATTATTTTTACAGGCTTATATCCTGCTTTTGAAACGGCACTGTAAAATTCATAAATCCCTATTAAAGACAATATAAATACAGCCGCCGGCAACAACTGCCAGGCAAAAAACATAATTATTCCAACCAATAACAACCCTACAATGGCACTAATAACACGCGTTTTCAATCAAATACCCCCAAACCGCCTGTTTCTGTTCTGAAAACTTTGCAATGCTTCAATCATGTTATTTTCAGTAAAATCCGGCCACAACACATTTGTATACCAGAATTCCGTATACGCCAGCTGCCATAAGAGAAAATTACTTGAGCGTTTTTCTCCGCTTGTGCGGATAAGCAGATCAGGATCCGGGATTTTGCATGTATAAAGCCTGCTGGAAACGACGCTCTCATCTATTTCATCAGGATTCAACCTTCCTTCCGCAACTTCTTTTGCTATCTTCTTCACAGCAGATACAATTTCGTCCCTGCCCCCATAGTTTAAAGCAATATTGAGGCATAAGCCAGTATTGCCGTCAGTATGCTTTTCAACTCTCCTTATTTCTTTTTGAAGTTCGTCTGACAAATCTTCTATCCTTCCTATCACTTTTATACGCACATTGCTTCCTTCCAGCTCTGCTTCCGCATTTCTTAAAAACTCCAGCAATAAAGACATAAGGTCATCAACTTCACTTTTAGGCCTTTTCCAGTTTTCAGTCGAAAAAACGTAAATAGTCATATACTTTATACCTAGCTGCGCGCAAAACTTAACTATTTTTTTCAGAGTTTTAGCCCCTTCCCTATGGCCTGCGCTCCGGGGCATTCCTCTTCGTTTTGCCCATCTCCCGTTTCCGTCAGGTATAATTGCTATATGTAATGGAAGTTTGCTTTTATCCAGTTGTACCTTCTTTCTCTTAAAAAGCTTCCTTAATATCATCAATTCCTCCAAAGACTTTAGTAGCATACATTATTATTACTTACCGCGTAAGTCCAATATAACCAAGAATAATAATTATTTTAGCAATTTTTACATTAAAGTCAAATTTATACCTGTGTATCATATACAGTAAAATAATCGCAAATATGGTTACTGACCCCATAAAAAACAATCCCCTCACTTAAGAGGGGTACAAGGCAGACTTGAGACCGGTTTACACACAAGAAGCTCGACTTTTCCTTTCTCTATTTCTTTTATTCTCAGCACCCTGCATTTATTGTCTATTTCCATGGATTTTAGCCGTGGAGGCGCAGTCAGGAAAACATTCCCTATTTCAAAACCTGCCTGCGTAATAATCCTTTTCGCATCCTCCAGAGTATAACCGGCAACATCAGGTATAGCCATAATTACACTTCCATGATTTCCTTTACTTTGACATCGACAATCTTGTCTACTTCTGCAATATACTTGTCAGTCAAGTTTTGTACATCCTTTTCAGCATCCTTGAGGTCATCCTCAGTGATTTCGCTCTTTTTCTTCTGGGCTTTAAACTGGTCGATTGCATCCCTTCTTATGGCTCTAATGGCAATCTTAGCTTCCTCACCGTGTTTCTTTACAACCTTTGTAAGTTCTTTACGCCTCTCCTCAGTAAGCACAGGAAATACAAGCCTTATAACCTTCCCGTCATTACTTGGATTAATGCCTATATCAGACTTTTGAATTGCTTTTTCAATATCTTTAAGTATTTTGGCATCCCAGGGCTGTATTACGATTACCCTCGCTTCGGGAACGGAAATGTTGCCAAGTTGGTTAATGGGTGTAGGAACCCCGTAATAATCTACATAAATCTTATCCAGCAAAACCGGATTGGCCCTACCGGCACGTAAACC
This sequence comes from Clostridiaceae bacterium, assembly GCA_012840535.1. Classification (GTDB taxonomy): domain Bacteria; phylum Bacillota; class Clostridia; order Acetivibrionales; family DUMB01; genus DULF01. The sequence continues at coordinate 522 of DULF01000217.1, read as the reverse complement.
TGCCAGTTCTTCTTTTAAAACGCTTATGGTCTTCTTCATTTTTTCTTCTATACCTTTATAGCTTTCTTTATCCATGTTAGACCTCCTTAAACCAGTTTCGTCCATTTTTTAATCAAAGTATACCAAATTTAAGGATTAAGCTCAATATTTTCTATATTATATTTTACCGCTGACAAGCGTGCCAATTGTTTCTCCCTGGATAACTCTAACAATATTTTCCGGTTGATCCAATCCAAAAACAATTATTGGAATATTGTTGTCCATACATAATGATGTGGCCGTTGAATCCATGACTCCAAGTCCCATGTTTAATACATCTATATAGCTGAGCCTGTCAAACTTCTTTGCTTCAGGGTTAGTGACCGGGTCACTGTCATATACTCCGTCTACTTTTTTGGCAAGCAGTATTACCTCTGCATCAATTTCAGCAGCCCGCAATGCTGCAGTTGTATCTGTGGAAAAGTAAGGATTTCCCGTACCGCATGCAAATATAACTATTCGTTTCTTCTCCAGATGCCTTAC
>DULF01000216.1 GCA_012840535.1 Clostridiaceae bacterium | reverse complement strand
CCAATACAGTAAAAGTGGTAGCCCCATCCAATGACGGAGCTAAAAAAGCTATGCTTGAATACAGGGTACTTGATACACAATCAGGTTTGAGCCTTGTTGAGATTAATCTTAAAACCGGCAGACCCCATCAGATAAGAGTGCAATTTTCATATATCGGGCACCCGCTTTATGGCGACCAGAAATACGGCACTGAAATTAACAAACCCGGACAGCAAATTGCGTTATGGTCTGCACGGATTGCTTTTAGCCATCCTACAACCAAGGAATTCCTGTGTTTTGAGTCCAGGCCTCCCAAAAAGTATCCCTGGGCATTGTTTAATATTGAATAATTTCAATTTCACAAAAAAGTGTTTTCCTTTTGGCGCAACTTGGATATTATATTAGCAAGAGATAATTTAAGGGAGCTTTGTTTTAAATGAATGATGAATACTATAACGGTTACGATACTGAAGAATCTTATCAGCCAATAGAACCGGAAGTATTTAAACCTGTAAAACCTGTAAGGAGCAGGCCTTTGTTTACGTATATACTCCTGGCCGTAAATATATTAATATGGATTTTAACGGAATATTACGGCAATAAATATGACGTAAACGCACACCTGAAATTTGGGGCTAAGTTTAACCCGTTAATAATGAGCGGTGAATACTGGAGGCTGGTGACTCCGATATTTCTACACGGAGACATTATTCACCTCCTTATGAACTCATACTTTTTGTACGCAGTTGGTCCTACTGTAGAAAGAATATTTGGAAAATTTAAGTTTATCACTATATATCTTATCGCGGGAATCATTGGAAACGTTGCAAGTTTTGTTTTTTCAACCAGTCTTTCAGTGGGAGCTTCCGGCTCTCTGTTTGGCTTAATGGGCGCCCTGTTATACGTAATCAGGAAGGATAAGAGGATTTTCAGGAGTTCCTTTGGAATAAATGTAATTTTGACTATAGGAATCAATTTGATATACGGTTTTATGAACAGAGCGCAAATAGACAATTTTGCACACGTCGGTGGACTTATCGGAGGATATATTGCCGCACGGATGACGGGCATTATATGGGAAAGAAAGTCTTTTGGGGAGCGTATTCAGGCTTTTATACTAATAGCTGTGTTGATATTCGGCGGAATTTTTGCGGGTTTCAACAGTCCTGCAAATATTGAGTTTAAAAACAGGTATGAATTAAGTATTAAAGCTGACAAGCTGATAGATGACGCAATAGCAAGTTTCAATGAAAAAAACTATTCAAAGTCGGAGGAGCTGTCGAAAGAGCTTCTTGAAATCAGCGGGAGCAACACCAATGTGCGGAGAATAGCTCTTGACCTTCTGGCATCCTCTCTTATAAACCAGCGCAAAAATACCCAGGCTGTAAAATATGCGAAAGAGCTGGTGGAACTTAACCCCGAAAGAGGGCATTACCTGCTTGGGCTAAGTTTCTATAACCTGGGCAGGGAAGATGATGCCATAATTGAATTAAAAAAGGCTTATGAGCTTAATCCGCTGAATACTCATGCGAAGGAGTTGCTTGACGAATTAAGCGGGGAATCATAATAAAAAAACAAATTAACGGGAAGGTACGCCGGTTTTTATTCCTGCACTGAAAGGAAACGGTTTTTTACTGTTCCTCCTGTTGTGGCGTACCAAGCAGCGCTTTTACTTCCTCTATTTTTCCCTCGATTTCCTCTCTGGTTATTGTACTTAGGAAAGTCAACCTGTAATTCAGGGATTTCTCCATAAATTCCAAAGCTTTTGCGGGTTCGCCCATCTTTACCAGGACAAGGCCGTAATTATAATACGCTTCAGGGAAAGTTGGGTTGCTTGCCAAAAGCTTTTCATATATTTCTGCCGCTTTGTCGTATTCTCCCCTGAGATAATAAGTATAACCAAGGTTGTCCTGGATTATTGTGTTTGAAGAATTGTAATCATAAGCCTCGAGGTTAAACTCAAGCGCCCTGTCCAGATCTCTCTTGAGAATAAGAAGATATCCAAGGCTGCCGTAAACCGTAGTGGTCTTGTATTCTTTAAAAACTTCTTCAAGCATGTTGACAGCTTCATCAAGATTTCCCTTTTTCCAAAGCAGCAGCGCATAGTTGGACTTTGCCAGGTTCCTGTCGTCAGCATTGAGTTTTTTACCTAGAATTTCTGAAAATACTTTTTCCGATTCATCCAGTTTTCCTGATTTAAGAAGAAGGTAAGCATAGGGTATGGCTGTATGTGGATTTGCTTTATTGGATTCATAGGATTTTTTAAGCCATTTCAGGGCGTTGTCCATGTCACCTTTTGAATAGCGTACACTTCCTATTAATTTATAAATGCCTGACCTGGCCATAAACAGTATGTATAAAATATAAACTATAATACCCAAAATCCCAAGCAATGTATTAAAAAAGAACAAAATAATTATTACTGCAATAGGCAACAAGTATTTTATAAGTTTGTCATTCTTTTTGTCGTTCATAATATCCAACCCTCCGTTGAGAATATTATAAACCTTAAAATACCGGCGTGCAAGCTTTTAAGAAGATCTTACCATCCAGGGACCTAGAAAGGATGATTTTGAAGCTTTTCCACCAATAACAAAAACACGATTAAATGTTAATTGTTTAATCGTGCCTTTAATTATGCTTATTACAAAGAATGTGTTGTTTCAAGATACTCAAATGTCAATGGGATTATGCTTTCATCTCCAAGCCTGATACCCGTAAAACCGGAATCATAGAGGAGCTTTCTGCATCTTTCAATTGACCATCCTCGGTTGCCCTTTGTATCTTTATTGCAGTCTCTTGGATTTGCGCCGCTTTCCGCTGTTATGAGGTTAGCTCCGGAAGCAAGGCCTATTTGGTTAGGTTCGTGAATGGACATGAATTTGAATTCTTTCGCCCTTCCCAATGCCAGGGTTAACACTGCGCAAATGTGGGCAAGCCTGAGTTCCGTAATTTGTCCGCGGCTATAGAGCGGAGCCCCCTTAACGGCGATTCTTCTCATAACCGCATGCTGCGTACATCCCAATTCAATCCCAATAAAGAAATTATCAACAAGTTCTTCATTTGTATGCTCGGGACCGATGGGCTCGCAGCATGTATACAGTTCAAGTCCGGCAGCCAATAAGTTTTCCATGGTCTTAATCCTGTTTTTGGGGTCAAGGTTTGTATCAATTCCTTCGCGGAGCCTGCAAACATGATAGGCTCCCCTTACACCTGCTTTTTTCAGTTCAACGAATGTGCTGTATGGTGCATCTCCTACATTTACCCAGATCTGAGTTTGCGGTGGCGCAATTCTTTTTGCATGTTCTACCGCGTTTAGAATAACATCAAGATTAAAATCATGCATCGTCATAAGATAAAGTCCGTACAAATCGCCACCTTCGGTAAAATCCCGAATTTTCTGATCCAGTTCTTCATCGCTGATACTGAAACTTTCAAACTTTGTATGTCCTTCCCCAAAAGTGCAGAATTTACATCCTCCCTTGCAGGGAGAGATTTCTACGCCTATCTGTCCCAATATTACTCCTGCGTTATCCATCCTTTCCCTGGTCAGATCATTGGCGGTTGCTCTTATTAAAGATGATTCAAAGGAATGTTCATCAAATTCAAGAAGATAAATGCATTCTTCTTTAGTAATTCCTTCACCGTTTCTTCCTTTTTCCAAAATTTCAAGAAGCCTTGCATCTTTACATAACATAATCTAATTCTCCTTTTCCTTAAAATATATAATTTTCGATAAGTCAAATTTCACTCCGACTTTTTGGTTAATCTTAAAATTACTACAATTTTCCTTAAATACCGTGAGATGGTCTCCATCCTTTTTTACACGGATACTGTATATGTCACCCATGTATTTTATTGATTCAATTTCAAAATCGCCGTCTTCTGTAATTTCCAGATCTTTTGGCCTGATCATGGCGGAATAGGTCCCGTCTTCTACAGTCGCCTCAATTGTAAAATGGCTGCAATAAAAAGTATTTGAAACAACCCTTCCTTTAATGTAATTCATGTATCCAAAATAATCTGCCACTTCCTTGCTTGCAGGGTTTTCATATACGTCTTTTGCAAGTCCGAACTGCAGAATCTCTCCCTTCTTCATTATGGCGATTTTATCCGCCATAATCAGCGCGTCTTTTTTGTCATGGGTAACTATTATAGTTGTAATGCCTGTTTGTTTTTGAATATTCAACACTAATTCCCTCATTGCATCCTTCAGGCTTTCGTCCAGGCTTGAAAAGGGCTCGTCCAAAAGAAGTAACTTAGGCCTTAACACAATAGCTCTTGCTAACGCAACCCTTTGACGCTGTCCGCCGGATATTTCAGTTACTTTTCTTTTATTGAGACCGGTAAGTCCTACACTGTCAATGGCAGACTGCACCGTCCGTATCCGTTCCTCTCTTGGAATTCCTCTTATTTTAAGACCGAATTCTATATTTTCAAACACATTCATGTGGGGGAACAGCCTTAAGTCCTGAAAAACGATTACCGCATCCCTTTTCTCTACAGGAACTCCGTCTGTATCCATTCCTTCAATGAAAATCTTTCCGCTGTCCTGCTTCAGTATCCCTGCAATTGTTTTAAGAAGCGTGCTTTTGCCGCAGCCTGACTCACCCAGCAGACAGACAATTTCTCCCTTTTCAACCTCCAACGACACGTTATTAAGTATTTTGTTGCCCCCAAGCGAAACGGTTACGTTTCTCAATTCCAACTGCATATAATCAAACCTTTCAGGAAAAAAAGTATGTGGTGCTAAAACTATAATATTTTCTCACAAACCTGTCAGAAATCAACAACACAACCAATGTTATGAGTATAAACATTAAACCGTACATTGATGCTATTTGCCTGTCCCCGCTCTGGATGTATGGAAACATTCTTATCGGAAGCGTTACGACTGTTCCTCCGCCAATTAAAAATGTTAAAAAATACTGTCCCATGGAAATTATAAAGGCCATGCTGAATGCCGATACCAGGCCCGGCATGAGGAGCGGTATGGTTATCTTGAATAATGCCTTCATTTTGCCTGCTCCAAGAACATATGCCTGTACTTCATATTTGTTTCCAATGGCGGATACCACTTCTGACATAATCTTCACTGTGTAAGGCAAACTTACGATTGTATGTGCGATTATCACGCCTATAATTGTATCGTTTAATTTTGCCCTGATAAAAAACACATGTATGCCCATGGCAAAAGATGTAACAGGTACTATTACAGGAAGCAGAAGCAAGAAATCAACAATGTTTTTTCCGTAAAAATCATACAGTTTAATTGCCCTTGCCGCAGGGATGCTTATTGACACGGCACAGAAAGCCGTGCCTATTCCTATCAGAACACTTGTAAGCATCGAGTTCACTGCCCCGGAATAACCTCCGAAGAATTCCTCAATGCCTCTCAAGGAAAAATTCTGAGGCAAAAGATATGGCCAAGGACATGAGGATGCAATGCTCCAGATTGCTATAATAATAAGCGGAATTATTATAGACACGATGGCAATAAATACAACCAGCTTTATCAATACCCCTTTAATCATAAGCACGCACCTCAGTTTTCCTGTTAATCATTTTCATCAAAAAGTGGTACGCTATTGTAAAAGCGGAGGTTACAACAATCATTATTGTGTTTAAAACCATGGCATATGGCCTGTGAGCCAGCTCGGGATGGGTGTATTCAATATATGCCTTGACTGGCAGCGCTTTAGGGAATGTAGGCCCCAGCAGCAATGGCAATTCATATGCGCCGAAAGAGAAAGTGAAAATGATGATGAAAACCATGGCAATTGATGGAAGGCAAAGAGGTAGCGTAACGTATAAAAACGCTTTATAAGGAGTAGAGCCGAGATTTTGCGCGGCTTCTCCCAAATTTCCGTCGATATTGCTCATAATTGTAGCGACAACCAGTACAATAAACGGCATTTCCTTCCACACGTATCCCAGTATTACACCTATGAAATTTTCATCAAATACCATTGGTATAAATTCCTGTTGGGAATCTATAATTCCTAACAGGAAACAAAGCCTTGCAAAAAGCCCGCTCTGCGAAAAGAGGTTAATTACCAATGCAGCAACTACAATATGGGGTATAAGTATGGGAAGCTTAAAAATATTATATGCCCGGTTGTTCACAAATCCAGTCCTGCAAAAAAGATAACTCAGCGCCACACCCAATATGACAGCTATAATTGAGGATACTCCTGATATAATCAAACTGACTTTTATGGAGTTTAATAAACTGGTATTTTTAAAAGTTTCCTTATAATATTCCAGGGAAAATTTATCAAGCCCTGCCGCCTTTAATATACCAAAACTTTGGATAATCCCGTTTAAAAGTCCGTATATAAAAATTATTAACAATATTATTACCGGCATCAACATTAAGTATGGTGCCAAGCTCTTTCTGTTCAATACACCTCACCCTTGCTTCATAATTTCCTTATTTCATGATTTCTTCCTGCCAGATTTCCTCAATAACCGGCACAACATCCGCTTTTAACTCTCCAACCCTTTTAGACAGCAATTCTTCAGGCGGAAGCACACCCTTGCCGGTTTTTACTGAAGAAAAAAGTTGTTTTTCTGGTTCATTAAGTTTATTCATATCGACAACAGGCAGGTCTCCCCAGTTTTCCGGGTCATATTTTGAAGCCTGCATCTCCGGGGATAACACAGCATTTATTACCGCTAAAGCACCGTCTATATTTGATGCATTTGCAGATATGGCAATAAAGTGGGTATTGCCTATTGTCCCCTTGTCGAAAAGGAATGACTTGGATGTTTCAGGAAACTGCCCTGTCTGGATCATTGCCGCCACATGGTTTGGATTATACGACATGGTCATTACAACCTCGCCGTCTGCATACATATTATCCAACTGGGCTATGGTAGACGGATATGTTTTCCCTTCCTTCCAGAGATAGGGCTTAAGTTCTTTCAGAAAGTCAATAGCCGGCTTTATTGCAACATGCACTTCGTTCTTGTCGGCTGAAAGTTTTTTCACATTTTCATACCCTACAACATCGTAAATTATGTTTCTCACAAAGGCGCTTCCGGTAAAATCGGGAGGAGCAGGATAAGTAACCTTCCCCTTGTAAGTTTTAGCATATTCCAGAAGTTCTTCAGCGCTTTTCGGAGCCTCGGGAGTTACTTCAGGATTGTTTATTAACACAAACTGGGCTTTTCCGTAAGGTGCTTCAAACCCATTGATTTCATAACCAAAATCGTATTTTACATCATCTGAGTTGACATCAATATATTCCTTAAAATTAGGCAAATAATCTGTAAAAGGCCCGTAGAGTAAATTATTCTTCATTGCAGTATTGAAGTTTTCTCCATTTATCCATACCATGTCAATGGAACCTTTTTTAACATTTGCCTGTTTTTCACCTATCATTTTGTTTAATATCTGGTCAATATCCATCGGCACTCTGTTAAGTGTTATATTGTAGTTTTCTTTAACATATTTTGCAAGGAAATTGTCGATCCATTTATTGGTCAATTCACTGCCGCCCCAGCCGTAGAAGTTAACGGTTGTTCCTTTTGCGGCAGCCAAAACCGCTTCAAAATCCGATTTGTCAGCAGCTCCTTTTCCATTGGAACGTCCGCATCCGCTGATTAATACAATCAAACTTAAAACGATTAACGCAACTTTTATTCTTTTCATTTGTCTACACCTTATCCTTTTTCTAATCTAAAATTTAGTTTTTTTGTAGTTTTAAATTCAGCCAGCTTTTGTAAACAGATTCAGTAAATTTCCGTATATCCTTGATTTCAGGCAAATTTACATTTACATACTCTTTTTCAGCAGAATATAAATATCCTTTTTTCAGGCTTTCCCTTGTAGGATTTATTGTACGGCTTTTATCAATGAATAAATCCTCTTCAGCAATATAAGCCGCTGCGACAACATCCCAGTTATAAAAGCCGTCTGAGCCATAATTTTTCATCATGTACTCAAACCAGTACAGGGTTTTGTCATATATGTATTTTCCAATACTGTTATGACTGCCGATTAACCGGTTTCGATACCCGTCAAATGGGAAGAATGCAGGAATACAGTTGTTTCCTGTAATGACAGACACATTTTTTGCTTTTGTTAAAATTACATATGATGCTTCTGGATCACATGAAAAATTAAGCTCGTCCATCATTACATTATTAATAACGAGCGGTTCAGTAAGTCCGCCCATCATAACTATTCCGCTGATTTTATCGAACAGAGTGTTATCAATGCAATAAGCGTGATATATATTTGTCAGTGACCCCGTGGCAAGTATATAAATATTATCCTTATTATCCCAAGCATTTTGAACGGCTTGAACTATAAAGTTCACTG
>DULF01000237.1 GCA_012840535.1 Clostridiaceae bacterium | reverse complement strand
TATTAAGAAATATATAATCGGAAGGGGTATTACATCAAACAGGAAACTGTTTGATATATTCCTAAATACGGGAGAGATGGAACTAAAACCGCCTCCCTTCATAAAATGCTGACAGACAGACCTGTAGATATTCATTGCTCCCAGTGTCACAATAAAGGGTGGGACTTTGCCCTTGGTGATTATAAGTCCGTTTATTATTCCTATTACGATACCAAGGACAATTCCGCTTAATATACCTAAAATAACACTTCCGGTGTAGTTTATGGTCATTATTATTGTAGCACCTGTTGCGACAAGTACAGAACCGACACTTAAATCAATGCCCCCGGATATTATTACAAAGGTCATTCCCAGAGAAATTATTCCTATAACAGAATTGTTGCGGAGTATGTTCATGAAATTTTGAACGGAAAAAAAGCTGGAACCTTTCAAAATGGTAGCCACAATAATTATTAAGAGCGTAACTAGCACAACGCTGTATTTGTTCCAGATTTTTGTAGCAGTCTTTTTATACAAAGCAAGTTGTGCCGTATTGTTTTGGTCCATAGTAATTCCTCCTGATATTTATTGTAAGGTTCCGCCAGTTGCAAGAACCATAAAGTTTTCCTCAGTCATTTCAGACCTGCTTAATTCGCCCTGTATGCTACCGTGATACATGACATAAGCCCTGTCGCAGACCCTCATAATTTCCTGAGGTTCATTGGATAAAAGCATTATGGTGATTCCTTTTGTTGCCAGATCCATTATAATTGTATATATATCATCCTTAGCGCCTACATCTACACCTTGTGTGGGGTTATCCAAAATAAGCAGATCCGGATTTGTTTCAAGCCATTTTGAAAGCACCACCTTTTGCTGGTTGCCTCCGGAAAGGCTGATGATAGGGTCATCAATACTTCCAAATTTGGTATTGAGCTGTTTGAGCATTGCACAACAAGCATCCTTTTCCCTTTTTCCGTTAATAAAGATGCCCTTTATAAATTTTTTCAGCGTGACAATTGAGAAATTCTCTTTTATAGTAAGATGCTTAATAATACCGTTTTCTTTTCTGTTTCTGGGAACATATCCGATGCCACATTTTAATGCGTCTTCAGTAGAACGCACTACTATATTTTTACCTTTGAAATTAATACTGCCGGTATAGTGCTTATTGTAGCCAAAGAGGCACTGGGCCATTTCGCTGCGTCCATCACCCAGGAGGCCTGTAAAACCTACAATTTCGCCTTTGTTAATTGTGAAGCTCAGATCTTTGAAAACTCCATCCAAAGATAGTTGGTTAACTTCCAGGAGAGGTTTTCCGATCTCCCTCTCTCTGTATATTGTATGAGCATACATCTCTTTTCCTACCATATGGCGCGCAAGCTCATCTATGGTAATTTTCCCCTTGGAATCGGATATTTTACCATTGGCAACAACTACTCCATCCCGCAGGATTGTATATGTATCGCAGATTTCTATCACTTCTTTCAACTTATGAGAAATGAAAATCATGGATACATTCTGTTCTTTCAATGTACGCATGATATTAAACAGGTTCTCAATCTCAGTATTTGAAAGGGAGGTAGTAGGTTCATCGAATATTATAATTCTCGCATTCTGCAGAAGAGCCTTGGCAATTTCCACCACCTGTTTGTATGATGTATCCAAATCTTTAACCATTGCGTCCGGAGAAAGCTTTACATTCATTTTGTCCAGCACTTCCCAGGTGGCTTTCCTCATAGAGTTGATATCAAGTATACCCCTTTTGAGGATCTCCCTGCCAAGGAAAAGATTCTCATATACCTTTAAATCGTTAACTACATTAAGTTCCTGGTGGACAAAGGCTATACCGTATTTCTGGGCATCCGAAGGGCTGCTTATTTTTACGGGACATCCATCTATCAGTATTTCTCCACTGTTCGCATGGACCACGCCTCCCAGAATATTCATCAGGGTGGATTTTCCCGCGCCGTTTTCCCCCAGAAGAGCATGTATTTCACCTTTATCAACTTCAAAGTTTACATTGTTTAAAACCAGGGGTCCTCCAAATGACTTGCAGATATTTTGCATTTTAAGAAGTTTTGTTTCCACATCATGCACCCCTTCTTTTTAATAATACGGAGAATTCGGCATGCACCGATTTCTCCGTATCAGAACCAGATAATGGTTTATTGAAAGTATTACTTGGCTGATAAGTTTATTTTAATAAGGTGAATTTGGGTCAAGATACTGAGACACATTATCTTTATCAACTATAGTAGCAGGAATTATTATCTGCTTTTCAGGGGTCTTATTATTGTATACAAGGTCGTATGCTATTTTTACGCAATCACTTATCATTGAAGGTGAGTATAGTGCGCTGGCCAGATATATGTCGCTTTCCTGCATGAGCTTGAAGTATTCCTGAGCGCCACCGCCGCCGGTAATGACTTTAATATCGGTCCTCTTGGCTTCTTTGATAGCCTGGTAGAGACCAATTGAAAGTTCATCATCCATTGAATATACGGCATCTATATGCTCATGTGCCGTAAGTATATCTGTCATCATCTTAAGACCGTCTTCCTTGGAGCTTGTCGGTGCGCCGTAGTCACCTATTATCTTAATGTCGGGATATTTTTCAGAAATTACTTTTTTGAAACCTTCAACTCTTTCTACATCGATGGAACCATATGCCGGGACATGAGCCAGAACCACATTACCCTTACCGCCAATCTTTGATGCTATGTATTCAGCTCCATTAGTACCTATTCCTGGATTATCGCCGGCCAGATAGCATGTTGAATCAACATTTACTTTTCTGTCGAAATTTATGAGAGGTATGCCGGCATCGAGTATTTTCTGGGCCGCTACATCCAGTTCGTTATTGTGTGGGAACAGAACAATGGCAGCACATTTCATATTGATAAGCTCTTCGATCTGGTTTGCCTGCTGATTAGGGTCAGCGGAGGTGACAAGCTTGTATTCCATACCCAGTTCTTTGGCAGTTTTTTCAGCATAGTACGCGACAGCAGCAACCCAGCCATGATCGGCAGCTGGAACAGATATACCTATAAGCTTAGACTTTGCAGATTCCTGGGTGGATTGTGGAGTAGATTCCTGATTTGAAGCAGGTGTGGTTTTTGAAGAATCAGAAGATTTGCTGCTGCACCCTGTGAGCATCATGCTGAATACAATTATAAGTATCAGCATCATAATGAGTGTTCTCTTCATTATATTCTCCCCCTTATATTTTTTATTTTTGAAGTATCGGCCACATAGTTAGTGTTTCCTCTATTACCTCCCCCTTGTATTTTTATTTTTAACATTTTGTGAGAGAAATTTCTCGCACAATTAATCATTTGTCTAATTAAGATAGTAAAATATTTGCAACAGAATGTCAACAGGATTCATTGAAAATTAATAAAATTTTTTTTTGGAAATAAAGTCGAAGTTTCCCAAAATATCTGATAATCAAGAATTTTATCTAATTAAAATAATATTGACAACGGTAAACAATAAGTATAAAATTATGAGAGAACGTTATTGCAAATTATATAAAGAAAGAGTGAAAATAGTGAAAAAAATAACATTAAAGGACATTGCTGATGAATTAGGACTTTCGATTTCCACTGTGCACAGAGCACTAAAAGGATATGGCAGGATAAATGATGAAACCAAAAAGCGCATATTTGAAAAAGCAGAGGAACTGGGTTACCAGTTGAATCTGGCAGCCAGCGCCCTGTCATCCGGAAAGACACTGCGATTAGGTTTCATTTATCCAGATACCCCTTTTTACAATGAAGTTGTCAGGGGAGCCAGACAGGCAGAAAAAGAACTTTCAGTGTACGGACTGACGGTAGACTATATTACTACAGAAAGTTACTGCCCTATCCAGCAGTCTCAGGTTCTGACGAAAATAATAGAGAACTTCAAAGATTCTTCAGTATCAGACGAGAAAACAACTTATGATGGCATCGGAATAGCTCCTGCACATCCTATACTCCTAAACCCCCTCCTTAAAAGTATAAAAGACAACGGAGCGGAAGTCATCACTTTTAATAATGATGCCCCCGACAGCGGGAGAAGCTGTTTTATAGGTCAGAATCCATATGTCGCCGGAAAAATTGCAGGTGAAATTTTGGCATCAATAATGCCAAAAAGAGCTAACATAGCTCTGATGAGCAGTTTTGTATCGGCACTTGGACTGATTAAAAGGATAGATGGGTTTCTTGAAGTTGTCAAAAATACAGGATTTAATGTAATCGGACCTTTTGAATACAATGACAACATAACATCAGCATACGATATGTCCAAGCAGGTTATCTTGACAAATAAAATTGATGCCATCTATGCAAACAGTATGTATGGAAGCATAGGGTGCGCCAGGGCTATTGAGGATACAGGAAACAGCGGTAAAATTCTCATGGTAAGCTATGACCTGGATGATGAAATTGCCGGAATGATAAATAAGGGGACAATTTTCGCAACAATACACCAATCTCCTTTTCGCCAGGGTTATTATACAATTAAGAAGCTTTATGAAAAATGCTACCAGAAAATAATCCATGACAATGAAATTAGCTGTGACAGTGAAATCCAGTATATAAAGTCCTATATAATAATAAAGTCAAATTTAGAGGAATTTCTAGAGGGGGTGTATTTATGAAGAAAAAAATCAACATAGGCATGATTGGCACAAAATTTATGGGAAAAGCTCACAGCCATGCGTTGAGGGATGTTTCAATGTTTTTTGATCTCGATGTTGAACCCGTCATGAAAACATTATGTGGTACAAGTCCAGAAACAGAAAGCATTGCAAAAAAATATGGCTGGGAGAAATGGACAACAGACTGGAGAGAGGTTATCGAGGATCCGGAGATACATGCGATAGCCGTTTTGACACCAGGCTTTCTTCATAAAGAAATGGCAGTGGCTGCTGCAGAAAAAGGCAAGCATATAATCTGCGAGAAACCTCTTGCAAATTCTCTTGAAGATGCAAAGGAAATGTTTGAAGCAGTACAAAAAATCGGAGTTATACATATGACAAATTTTAATTATCGGAGAGTTCCGGCAGTAAATCTGGCAAAAAAACTTGTTGATGAGGGCAGATTAGGTGAGATATACCATTTCAGAGCTGTTTACCAACAGGATTGGGTTTTGGATGCTGATTGGGTATGGAGATTTGACAAAAAGCAAGCCGGGTCAGGTTCTATGAGTGATAAAGGATCACATATTATAGACCTGGCTAGATTTTTAGTTGGAGAAATTACAGAAGTTGTTGCAGACAGCAAAATATTCTTTAAGGAAAAAGCTGTTCCCGGAAAAAATGAAACTCGCCCGGTAACAACAGATGACGCATGTATGTTTATCACAAGATTTGAAAATGGCGCTATGGGCCTTTTTGAGACTTCACGTATAAGTGCCGGTCATAAAAATTTCCTTTCATTTGAAATAAATGGTTCCAAAGGCAGCCTGATCTTCAACCTGGAAAGGCTGAATGAGCTGGATATCTATTTAAAGGATGAAGACCCTTCAGCCCAGGGATTCAGAAATATAATTGTAACAGACCCATTACACACGTATATTGATAAAATGTGGCCTGCAGGACACATTATTGGTTGGGAACACACCTTTATTTTCCAATATTATGAGTTTTTGAAAGGAATAGCTGAAAACAAAAATCCGTCTCCCAGCTTTGAGGATGGCGTAAAAACCCAGGCAGTTATAGAAGCAGCCTTGAAATCTGTGTCTGAGCGGAACTGGATAAAAGTTGCAAGAGATTTATAAAACTTAATCGGATTTTAAATTGAAAGGAATGAGGCAAGTTGAAGCTATCAGGTAAAATTGCTCTTGTGACAGGGGCAAGCAAAGGTATAGGCAGGGCAATCGCTATAGGACTGGCTCAAGAGGGGGCTTCTGTCGGAGTTAATTACTCCAGTGACCTTAAGGGAGCCATGGAAACCGTAAAAAAAATAGAAGAACTAGGTGTACGGGCTGTAGCTATAAAGGCGGATATTAGCAAGAAAGATGAAAGAGACATCATGTTCAAGAAAGTCTTAGATGAGTTTGGAGGCCTTGACATCATGGTTAATAACGCAGCCGTTACCGAATGGACACCTCTGTTCGAAACTACCGAAGAAAAATGGGATAAGGTGATGAACATAAATTTAAAAGGAACCTTTTTCTGTTGCCTGGAAGCTGCAAAAATAATGAAAGAAAGAGGTGGAGGCAACATTATCAACGTATCTTCCAATTGTGAACGTCTGGGAGTTAAAAACCTTATAGCATACTCCTCCAGCAAAGGAGGGATACATGCCATGACAAGACAGCTCGCCTGTGAACTGGCGGAATACGGCATAAGAGTGAATACAATGGCCCCAGGCCCGACTAATGTTGAGAGAAATCTGACAGATGACCCTGAATATAAGAACCGCTGGAAAAAAGTTGTGCCTCTCGGGAGAACGGCAGAACCGGAGGAGATGGCAGGTATTGCCGTATTTTTGGCATCCAACGACTCTTCCTATATGACAGGGCAGATCATTTTTGTTGACGGAGGCTGGACTGTACAAGGCAGGCTACCTGACATAGAATATTTTGAAATGGCTGCCGCGAAAAGAAGATAGCAAAGAAAAAATAATAATAAGAAAATAAAAATGGAGGGGTTAAAGTATGAAATTAGGAGTATTTACTATTCTCTTCAATGACCTTCCACTGGGCGAAGTCCTGGACTATCTTAAAGGCCTGGGCGTAGAAGCTGTCGAAATCGGAACTGCCGGGTATTCGATATCAAATCACTGTGATGTGGATGGATGCCTTGAAAGCCGTGAAAAGCTGGAAAAATTCAAGGATGAGTTCAAAAAAAGGGACATGTTTATCAGCGCTCTGAGTGCCCATGGAAATCCTGTACATCCGGACAAGGATTATGCTGCAATACACAATGCGGGATTTGAAAAATCAGTGCTTCTGGCTGAGAAACTGGGTGTTGATACTATCAATCTCCTGTCTGGAACCCCGGCAGGCGGTCCTGATGATAAGGTTCCCAATTTTATCACCGGACCCTGGCCGGATGATTTTGCTAAAGCCTATGAATATCAATGGAATGAAGTACTGATTCCATACTGGACAAAGGCAGCCAAGTTTGCCGCTGACCATGGAGTTACCAAGCTCGCGATTGAGCCTCACGGAAATAATTGCGTACATAATACTGAAACACTGCTAAAGTTAAGAAATGCAGTCGGCAAAAACATAGGATGCAATTTTGATCCCAGCCATTTTTACTGGCAGGGAATGGATCCTGCTCTGGCCATACTTGAATTAAAAGATGCCATCTTCCATGTCCATGCAAAAGATTGTGTTATAAATGAACACATTGTCAAGAGAAATGGAATTCTGGATGCAAAACCTTATTCCGCATTCAAGGAAAGAGCATGGAACTTCAGGACGGTTGGATATGGCCATTCTGAAGACGAGTGGAAGAAAATAATGAGCGCGCTGGTAACCGTGGGCTATGATTACGTAATCAGCGTGGAGCATGAGGATTGCCTGATGACAAGGGAAGAAGGCCTCAGTAAATGTATAGAGACTCTAAAAAGGGTAATTATCAAGGACAAGGTCAAGGTAATGTGGTGGGAAATGAGAGCAGAGGGATGATGAAGAGATGAAATATTATGACATAACTCTTGATTTCTTTGAAGGGATGATTACATTTGAGGGCGACCCCAAACCGGAAGTGAAGCAGGTAAGCAGCATAGACGAGGGGGCCATGTATAATCTTTCTCTTATATCCTTTGGTTCTCATACCGGCACCCATATCGATGCACCGCTGCATTTCTGCAAGAACGGAAAGGCTATAGATGAGCTTGATTTTGATTATTTTTTAGGAAAAGCAAAAGTCATTGAAATATTTGACCCGGTATCTGTAAAGAAAGACGAATTAATGAAACACCATATTAAAAGAGGAGACATACTACTTTTAAAAACAGAAAATTCAAGAAGAAGGCTACTGTCCAGGGGTAAGTTTGTAACGGATTATTGCTACCTGGAACCGGAAGCCGCAGAGTATCTTGCCCAGGTTGGAATAAAAACATTGGGCTATGATTTCCTATCTCCTGAAAAATATAACTTCAGTACACCGGGAGCCCATCTTGCACTCCTTAAGAATAATATTGTGATTGCAGAAGGCCTGCTGCTTGAAGATGTGCCGGAAGGAGAGTATGAGATTATCATGCTCCCCATGAAAATAAAAGGTGGGAACGGCAGTCCTGTAAGGGCAGTTCTTATAGAGAGATAGACATAGTTGCTTTCCGTCATAAAGGACGTTTCATAATTGTATGTAAATACAAAACAATTATGGGATGTCCCTTTATTTGTATTCAGGAATTATCTATCTGGCTGGAATTTACGAAGTTTTCATCTATCCTGAATTCCTTTTTGATCCCTTCCAGTTCGATTTTCCTAAATTGTCCGGGAGGTATTCCCTCTATTCTCTTGAAAATTCTTGTGAAATGGTGGATATTCTCAAAACCTACCATTGAACTTATCTGTTTTAAATCTAAATCCGAATAGGTAATCATCTCCTTTGCCTTCTTTATCCTCACATAGTTTATATACTCACCTATTGTATATCCGCTGCTGGTTTTAAAACTATGGCATAAATAGGCCTTATTGTATCCAAACTTGCTTTGCAGGTCCTTAACGCTGATTTTTTCCATATAATTTTTCTCAATGTAGTCTGCTACAAGCCGGGCTACTCCTTTGAATTGCATAGATTCCCCATCAAACCCATCTTTGATATTCCCGGTCTTTATATCACTCTTTTTTCTTAGAGTCATATAAAGAATCTGCATCAGATAGCACAATGCAAGTTCTTTATAAAAACTCTCCCTTTCTTTTGCCTCTTCTCTTATTTTCTCCAGCAAATGCTTTATACCGGGATCAGTACAAACATTTATACTGCAATCCACGTCCTCAATACTCTGCTTCAAACAGCTGTCATAAATATTAAATTTGATATCCAAGGTTTTTAATACGCCTTTTTTTATTTTCTCAAGCTTATGACTTTCCCCCGGCTTTATCAAAACATACATATCATTTTGAAAACTAAACTCTTTGTCCTCAATTTCAAAATTACCGCTGCCTGATACCGCATAAATAATCTGGTAATAGTCATGGCTGTGTTTTTTTATTCCCCATCCCTCTATATAATCATATCTGGCTACCCATAATATCTCCGCCGGGTATTTATAATCCATATAAAATAACACCTCGTAAAAATAATACCTATAATAATAATACCATATCAGAGACAAAAGGATTTGTTTATAATGCATATGGCAGTAATTTTATTTTGAAATATATTACACATTAAAATAAATCAAGAGATAAAATATTAGTTTTATTGGCAGAATACTTTATTGAAACAAATATCCAGATATGCTGGTGAAAAATATATCATGGCTTAAGCTCAAGAAGTCCTTTTCAGCATGTATGTATTCTGTTATAATTACTTAAGGATAATTTTGCATGTGTTCTTGTACAGGTTAAAATTCATTTTGCATAATATATTTGTTTAAGGAGATGAATTGATGAAAAACATCCAGAAAAAACTCAAAGAAATGGCATATAAATATATTAAGGAGAAAATTATTTTTTGCGAATTAGTTCCCGGGTCAGTTATTCAGGAAAACGAAATTGCCAATGAATTGTCTATCAGCCGCACTCCGGTACGGGAAGCATTATTGGAACTTGAAAAAGAAGGCTATGTTAATATAGTTCCAAGGCAGGCAACTACTGTTCCTAAAGTTTCTCTTAAAGATATCAATGAAATCATACAAATTCGTAATATAATCGAAGTGCAGTGTTTAAAGCTTATTGAAACTCCATTGGCGGAAGAAATAAAAGAAAAGTTAAGAGAATTTAAAACTATTTTTCAGAATTATATAAATATAAATAAAGAAAACAATTATAAGGAGTTTCTTCAGAATGATCTGGAATTTCACGTTTATTTGGTAAGCCTGTTAGGAAATAGCCAGTTAACTAATTTTTGTAGGGAACTTCTTTATAAATCTCTCCGTTTCTGGTACTTAATGATTGTAGGCGTAGAAAGAAGAATCAGTGAATCTTCTACCGAACATGTCAAAATAATCGACTTTTTGCTTGAAAACAACATTGATAAAGCTGCAAAAGCCTTAGAGGAGCATATACTTGTTTCAAAGGAAAGCATGCTCATAATAAATGAATAAAATAAATAATTATTACATTCATTTTTATAATAGTTTTCAAATAGAGCTTGCAAGCCGGATTGTCCTGCAAGCCCCCGGTATTCTTGTTATTAAGATATTAAATAGATATTAAATTGTGAAAAACAAATGGCATGATAAGAACGCCATTGAAAAAGGCGTTCTTTTACTCTTTACCGGCCATTAGCTTACAGATTTTTCTTCACAGTCTCGCTTCTAATAATTGATACTCTTGCCAAATACCGCTTCAAATGCTTCATGTATTGATTCAGACATGGTAGGATGTGCATATACCGCTTTGGTTAAATCGTTCAAAGTGCCTTTTCCGGCCAGCACAATCGCCGGTTGCGCTATCAGTTCGGATGCACATGCACCTATTATGTGCGCTCCTAACAGTTTTCCGTTTTCTTTTTCCGCAACGACTTTAACAAGGCCAGCTGTCTCTCCTAAGGCAACTCCCATCCCACTGGCCTTAAACGGGAACCTTCCGACAGAAACATTAAATCCAGAATCCCTTGCTTCCCTTTCCGTTAATCCTACAGAAGCGATTTCAGGAAAAGTATAAATACATCTTGGAATAATTTCATGGGCTACAGACGGAGCTTTTCCTGCAATCTGATCAGCAACCGCAAGTCCCTGGGCTGAAGCCGCATGCGCCAGATAAGTCTTTCCGGTTACATCACCGATAGCATATATTCCGGGAACAGTTGTTTCAAAATTTTCATTTACTATGATCTCACCCTTTTGACCTAATGCTGCCCCTATATCCTCAATGCCCAAATCTTCCGTGTTTGGAACCCTTCCAATCGAGACCAGTGCCTTTTCGGCTTCCAATTTGCTTCCATCGCTTAAAGACGCAATAATACAGCCATTACCGCTTTTTACTTCATCAATTGATACTCCGGTTATTATTTCAATGCCTTTTTTCAAAAAACATTCCTTTAGAATATTTACTATTTCTTCATCTTCCATGGGCAGAATGTTTTTAAGTTTGTCAATAATTGTGACTTTCACTCCAAAAGTTGAAAAAATATAGGCCATTTCGCATCCGATAACGCCTCCCCCGATTATCAGAAAACTTTCAGGCAGTTCAGCCAGCTCGAGTATGTCATCGGATGTCAATATACTGTCGCCGTCGTATTCGAAAGTATTTGGCATGAAAGGCAGGGATCCGGTGGAAATTATTATATTCTTTGCGCGAATTTCAGTACTTGTTTCTCCCGATATCGAAATATCTGTGGGTGAAATCAGCTTTGCCCTGCCGTTGATTACGTCGATTCCATTTTTCCTTAATAAATACTTAACGCCATTCCTGAGCGTCGCAACAACATTATTTTTCCTAGACATTATTGAGTCAAAATCGATAGAATAATTATCAACGAATATACCATAATCGGATATCGTTTTTAACATCTCGAATTTCTTTGCACTCGCAATTAACGTTTTTGTCGGTATACATCCGCTGTTTAAGCAAGTTCCCCCGACATTCGATTTTTC
The DNA here is from genome assembly GCA_012840535.1 of Clostridiaceae bacterium. Classification (GTDB taxonomy): domain Bacteria; phylum Bacillota; class Clostridia; order Acetivibrionales; family DUMB01; genus DULF01. The sequence goes on along the minus strand of DULF01000237.1, from coordinate 14,528 downwards.
TATAATGCATGTTTTTAATCCGTATTGCGCGCATCTGATAGCCGTCACGTATCCTCCCGGCCCGGCGCCGATAATAGCTACATCATAGGTCATTTTTTAATCACCTTTTCCAAGTTTTATCGTATAATCCAGAATTACATACCGCTTTCATCCAAATTTTCAAGGCAATTCTTAATTAAAGCAAGTGCTTTTGCCGCCAATGCGCCGTCCACCACCCTGTGGTCTACTGAAATAGTCATATTCATGCATGGCCTTACAGCAATGCTCTTGTCAGGCAACGCAACTACCCTGTTTTCTATGGCGCCAACAGCCAAAATTGCCGTCTCCGGAGTATTTATTATTGCAGTGAATTCTTTTACGCCATAATTCCCTAAGTTTGATATGGTAAAAGTGCCCTCTTCCAGCTCGTCTGGTCTCAATGATCCATTAAGAGCTTTTTCAACAAGCTTATGTCTTGTCTCTGCTATTTCATTAATACTCATATCAGACACATTTTTTATTACAGGCACCATAAGTCCTTTGGGAGTATCAACCGCATAACCTATATTTATGCGCTCCTGCATTATAATTTTCCCATCAACCAGTTTTGAGTTCAATTCCGGATATTTCTTCAGCGCAATCGCACATGCACGCACAATATAATCTGCTATGCTGGGGACTTTGCGATTTTCAGCGCGCATTTTTTCACGCTTGTCAACCAGTTTGCTCATGTCCACTTCTATAGTTAAATAAATATGCGGCTTTTCCTGGTAACTGCGCAAAAGCTTTTCACCAACTATTTTTCTTATTCCATCATAAGGCATCTCGCTACTTTTTTTGTCTTTCAGGCTCTCCAGGTACCTGAGTACATCTTCTTCAGTAATCCTGTTACGATCTCCGCTGCACTTCACCAAGCTTATATCTATATTATGTTCATTTGCCAGTTTTCTTGCCCTGGGAGTAGCTATAACCCTGGCTCCATCTGAAGTCTCAGTACGTGTACCCGTGCCGGAATTACTTGCTGTCCCCTTTTTCGCGGAAGATGTTTCTGCAGTGTTCTTTGGCTGAAGTTTTTCAATCAATTCGGATATGTCTTCTCCTTCTTCGCCTATTATAGCTATTGCAGAAGTTACACGAACCTGGCTTCCCTCATCGAACAGTATTTTCAGCAATGTCCCTGTTGCTTCGCTTTCGACATCCATTGTCGCCTTGTCTGTTTCTATTCCAAATAAAATGTCTCCCTTTTTTACGAAATCACCTTCTTTTTTGTACCATTTCAGAATCGTCCCTTCTTCCATGGTAACTCCCATTTTAGGCATCAACACTTCAATCGCCATTACTGCTCACCTTCCTTTTAATAACTCATTATCTGCCTGATTGAAGCCACAATATCCTCAACCTGGGGTATAACATGTTTTTCCAGTTCACGGTTATACGGAATGGGCAAATATTTTCCGCAAGCCCTGATTGGAGGCGCATTTAAGTAATCAAAAGCTTTTTCTGTGACCATTGCGCATATCTCGCCGCCAACTCCATATGTTTCGGGCGCTTCATGAGAAACAACAAGACGCCCGGTTTTACGCACCGATTCCAATATGATTTCCTCGTCAAGCGGAACTATTGTACGTGGATCGATAACCTCAACGTCTATTCCTTCCTTTGCCAGGATCTCTGCTGCTTCCAGGGATTTTAGCATATTATATTGCGTAGCGACTACTGTAACATCTTTACCTTCTCTCCGTACCATACCTTTTCCTATTGGAGTGTAATACTCATATTCTGGAACATAACCTTTAGTGAAATATAAAGCTTTATGCTCTATAAATACAATTGGATTGTTATCGTTTATTGCAGATTTTAATAGGCCTTTGGCATCCTCCGGCGTAGCAGGCATTATTATTTTTAATCCTGGTATGTTGGCAAACACCGCTTCCAGTGATTGTGAATGCTGAGCCGCATTTTGCCGTCCTCCTCCTCCCGGCAGCCTGAATACAACAGGAACCGTCGTCTGCGCTCCGTACATAAACCGGCACTTGGCTGCAGAGTTAACTATTTGATCCAGTCCATATAATGAAAAATCAGCATACATGAATTCAGCAATTGCTTTAACACCAGTTATTGCCGCGCCATAGGCCGCTCCTGCTATTGCATTTTCCGCAATCGGGGTGTCAATTATCCTGTCCGGGAATTCCAGGTAAAGATCTTTGGTGACTTTAAAAGCGCCGCCTCTGAATCCAATATCTTCTCCAATAATGAAAAGATGGGGATCTTTCCTTAATTCCTCTCTCATCGCCTCATTTAGCGCTTCCGCATAGGTAATCTGCCTCATTTTATCTTTCCCCCTTCTATTTTTTTAAATAATACAGGTCCTCATACATTTCTTCGATAGAAGGATCCGGACATTGCAACGCATACGCATTGGCATCATCAATAACAGCCTTTGCTTTTTCTTCCATTTCATTAAGTTCATCTTTGCTGAAGGTTTTATTATTAACCAAAAAATCTCCAAAGTTTTTAATTGGATCCTTATTGCTTTTCCACCAATTTTCTTCCTCCCGTGTACGGTAATCACACGGGTCTCCGACATAATGCCCGTACCACCTGTATGTGATTAACTCAATTAATGTAGGTCCGCCTCCTGAACGCGCCTTATCGGCAGCTTTCTTTACAACATCATAAACTTCAAGAACATTATTGCCATCTGCCTGTATTCCCTCTATGCCATAGGCTTCACCCCTTGAGGCTATGCTTTCAGATTTTACAAACTTTTTATAAGAAGTAGAAACAGCATACCCATTATTTGAACAAATAAAAATAACAGGCAAGTTTAATGCTGCAGCCATATTAACTCCTTCATGAAAATATCCTATATTTGAAGCTCCGTCACCGAAAAAAGCAGCACTGACATAATCAAGCCCCCTGATTTTTGCCGACAAAGCAGCTCCAACAGCAATTGGTATTTGTGCTCCGACAATGCCCTGGGCTCCCAATACTCCGCAGCTCATATCCAGTATATGCATTGAGCCGCCTCTTCCTTTGCACAGACCTTCCTTTTTGGCCATTAATTCAGCTACCATCCTGCGAACACTGACACCCTTTGCTATGCAATGGCCATGTCCTCTGTGAGATGTAACTATTTTGTCGTCCTTTCTTAAAGCGAAACATGAGCCAACCGCACATGCTTCTTCTCCTACACAAAGATGCATTCCCCCATAACAAAGGTTCTTCTGGTACAAGTATTTGACATTTTCCTCAAAACAGCGAATTATGTTCATGGTCAGGAACATTTCACCTAATCTCGTTTTATCATGCTGGCCTGCATACTTTTCATAATCACTCACAGTTATCTCCCCTTACAATATTGATAAATCATATCAGAAAAAATATTCACTGATTATATATTACCAAACATTATTTTATAATGCAATATAATTTTTTATTATTATATTGTGATATATCAGTTAATAAATGTCGAGCTGTATAAAGGGCAGTGTATAGGCTCAAATGTCCTGATATGACGGCATTTTTTAGAGTTTTGTGTGTATAAATCGATAATTTTAAATCTAAACAGCAAGTCGGAATGTGCAAAATAATTATATTTTTTTATTTTGTATATCTTTGTTGTGATATATCAGTATATAGATTGTTTGTTATAATTTGTTTTTTTATAAAATCAATATGATGTTTTTTTATATATTCATTCCGTCATCCGCTACTTTTATTTTTTATCTGCTTTGAAATAACTAAATGACATTAATAGTGTTTACTCATTTATTTCAAATTCAAAGGACGATGTACGCAAAGGGTACGTCGTATGTTGTAATACAACTTTGAATGAATTAACAATTAATAATCAACCGGCATTATGCCAGTGTAATTACTTCTTGTCTGACATTTTCCATGCTTATCACCCCTAGGTAGCACTTGACAGATCTTTTTATATGTTGTAAGATGTATTACAAGTTAAATTAAATTTTCGCGGATCTACATAAATTTTCCAAGCATTCCATAATAATCACATTATGAAAGGATGATTAATATGAAGAAAATAGGATTTGTAGGACTCGGCATCATGGGAAAACCAATGGCAAAAAATCTGCTTAAAGCCGGTTATTCATTGGTTGTTTATGATGTCAGGAAGGAACCTGTTGAGGAACTAGCACAATGCGGAGCTGTCCCTGCAAACAATGGGAAGGAAGTTGCAGAGGCAAGCGATGTCATTATAACCATGCTGCCAAATTCTCCGGACGTAAAAGCCGCAGTGCTTGGTGAGAACGGCATACTTTCAGGCATGCGCCCCGGATCGATACTCATTGATATGAGTTCCATCGCTCCCCTGGCCTCTCAGGAGATTTGCGCCGCTGTCGAAGCAAAAGGCTGCGAAATGCTTGATGCTCCTGTAAGCGGGGGCGAACCGAAAGCTATTGACGGTACCTTGTCTATAATGGTAGGAGGTAAAGAGGAAGTCTTTGAGAAAGTCAAGGACATCTTGCTGGCAATGGGTTCAACGGCCGTACACTGCGGTAGCATTGGGGCCGGAAATACTACAAAGCTTGCCAACCAGGTAATTGTTGCATTGAATATTGCCGCGGTCAGTGAAGCCCTTGTTCTTGGCAAAAAGGCAGGAGTCAAGCCTGAAGCAATCTATCAGGCTATTCGCGCGGGCTTAGCAGGCAGCACCGTTTTGGATGCAAAAGCTCCCATGATGATGGATGGTAACTTCAAACCAGGTTTTCGCATCGAATTACATATAAAAGACCTGAATAATGTACTCGAAACAGGGCACAGCGTAGGCGCTCCCCTACCACTGACTTCCCAGGTTATGGAGATGATGCAGTGGCTTAAAGCCAATAATAAAGGGGGACAGGACCACAGCGCACTTGTACAATATTATGAAGCACTTGCAGGCACTGATGTGCGTAGATAACAATTAATCATAATTTTTATTTCTTTACGGTGGTGTAATTTACGTGGCATTATCTAACATAAAAAAGAAAAGCATCAGCGACGAGGTTTATAAGCAATTCATGAATGCGATCGCTTCCGGTGAGTGGGCTCCCGGCAGTAAAATACCCTCGGAAAATGAATTGGCGGCCACCCTCGGTGTAAGCAGGATATCGGTGCGCAGTGCGTTACACAAGCTTGCAAGTCTTGGACTGGTGGAAAGCAGGCAGGGCGAGGGCACCTTCGTTTGTGAAATATCGGGCGAACAATACCTTAACAATCTGGTGCCTATAATCATGCTCAGCAAGCCTGACCTGAAGCACCTTCTTGAGTTTCGCATGATATTTGACTGCGAAATGGCAGGATTGGCAGCAATGCGTGCCGATGAAGAAAAGATAGAAAAGCTTAAGGCCAACCTTGCTCACCACAAGCAACTCAGCCATGATATTAAGGCTGCAGCAGAATGCGATTTCGAGTTCCATTACTTGATTGCCCAGGCATCCGCCAATCCGCTTTTGACAAAAATCTACATGACGTTAAAGGATATTTTCCTTGCCGGGCTTTACGATATTGTAGCCGTAATGGGTACTGACAATGCATTCTATTACCACAACAAGATCATCGACTGTATTGAAGCAAGAGACAGCGAACGTGCAAGGGCAGTTATGCGTGAACATATTATTGACACTATTGATGCAGCTTTAGGAAAAAGGGAAAGCCCGGATAAAACTTCCTGACGCTAATGCGCTCATCAATAAAGAAGTTGTACCATGACAAACTTAGATACAGCATATTTGAAAGATAAATTAAAGGCGACCAGGCAATGTATAGCCGGCATAGCAGAATGAAATAATATCATTTATTTTGGTATTATGCTGATCCAATAAAATCCATAAACCTATAAAGAGTCCCTGGAGAATTAGTTCATCAATTATTTATTTTTTGATTTTTTACAAACAGAGTTTTATTATCACTATGTTCAGGTTCTAAGACCGGACTCTTATGTAATTTAAAAAATCATGTTTTTCCAGAATCATGGGGGTAACGGGACTTCCATAAAAATCAGTTGGCTCGCCGGCTATCTTGCCTCCAAGTTTTTTTAATATGCCTACGGTAATATCTCTTGCTTCAATAATAATTTTCTCGGCACCAAGATTAAAAATTTCATTCAATGAAAATAAGGCTAATTTTTTGCCAATCCCTAAGCCCCGCAGTCTTTTTTTTACTGCAAATCTTCCCCAATGCCATTCATCTTTTTCAATCCAGCCAGCTGCTATACCAACGATTTCTGAATCAATTTTCACACACCACCAAATTGGTTTTAACTCTTCTTTTATATTATGTAACTCTACTGGAATGTTCTGTTCATAAGCAAAAACTTCTTTTAATAAAATAAAGGCTTCTTCCATATTGTTCATTGGCAATTTTTCTACTATAATTTCCACGTTTTGTCTTCCTTTCTTTTTATATTGAATGCCCATATTTCGCTATATTCTATCAAATGTGTACCACATACCTTATTTTACACTATGACGTAAAGAACATCTACTTTTCTATCTCCTCATCTCCATTGAATTTTGTATACTCTATTTCTATTTATTTCTTACTTAAAACTTCCATCTTATCACCCTACCCAATAAGCAAACACCCGTGCCAAATGCGGATTTCTCCTGCACCTGCCACGGGATTTTGAAACAAAACTCATTTTTATAGAGCGAAGTTTGCGCAACAGGACAAGTCATAACCAGAAGTTATTTGTATTATACCTCTCATCAGCTTTATTCAGGATTTCATTTTCGCAAATATAAATGTATCCACAAACAATTATATTGCCTGTGGACACAGAAACCTCATTTAATAAACCCACTTGATAGAAGAAGTTACGCTTTCAGAGTTTTTAAAATCCTAATATAGTGGTTTGCTTCACGCAGTACATGGTCTCCAAGCAATGGATACGCAATTGCTTTTATTGAGCAATCTATCAACCCTTTTGTACCCGCTTCTTTAAAATCTTTTAAATCTTTAGTTGCTTCTAAACTTTCATTAGTTAGGCCTGCTATATCCATTGCCTGTTCATGAGCCGTAATAGCCTTCATGGTTAAATCATCAAACTCCTTACCAAAATTGTTTGCTTTGATGATTAACTGCACTTCTGTGGGATCAAGAAGTCCACGAATGAACTTAGAATGCTCTGCCATAATCCGGTTCCAAAAGATTTCCTGTTCAAGCAAGTCCCTTTGCGTAAGTATTTCCTGACGGTTTTGCAATTTAATAAGCATGCTTAAGTATAATTTGGCTTCCCTCATAATATGGTCTATAAGAAGAGGATAATTTGTAGTAAATAATCTGCAAGAGACAACACTATTAAGTATTTTTGACTTAAACTGTACTAGTGCGGCAGTTAATCCTATTGCTTTTTGATTTAGCATAAATACTCTTTGTTCCAGTACCGGGCTTAGCATACACCAAGGGTTTCCTGCCAGGCCCATCTCTGCCAGCGTTAAATTGGAGTTGATTTGTATACCCGTATAAAACTGGGATACACGTTCCGCATCTAGTGTTAATGGAGTAACCAACTCACCTGAGGCAGCAACTTCAGGACTTATGGCACCATTTGCAAGTGGTATGGCTTCGGCAAGCAACATTTCAAATTGAGTCTTGAAATTTTCAGCCTCTTCAGCCAATCTTGCATCCTTCGCTGTAAAACTGCTTTCCAAAAAAATTGAATGCTCCTTGGCAATCCGGCCGAAGAAAAGGTTAAGTTCCAAAGACAAGCGAATATATTCCTCTCTTGTAAGCATCAAATTCCCTCCCCAATTAAGAAATATTATTTAAGTATGCTTAAATAAATCCTTGTAATAAATACACTTATCCGTTTATATGCCGATATAATTATGTAAAGAAGGCCTTATGCATGATCAATCTTTCCTTTAATTACTTTGCGTCAATCTGTCATAGAGTGTATTCAAGTAAGTTGAGGTTATTTTATTAATTATATTCTGATAAGATAATCCGTAATTTTCCAAAGCATATGTTCATCATGCTTAACAAATAAAAATAGTTTTGCTGAAGTATTATATGTTTTGTTCACCAAAAGTGTGCTGATTATGTTTACCGTTACGACTAAATATTATATTGTTATAAATGGGGATTATTGGAATTGTAAGAAAGACAAATGCATGTTAAAAATGGCGCTCTATAGGAGGCTCATGTATACATCTTTAATTTGAAAACCATAAGACTTATCAAATTCACGTGCCTGCAATGCTTGAGGCACTTTGCCATACTAATAAATATCTCCTTAATATATCTTCGTTTTTCTTATACACGCTCACTCAATCATGGATTTTCGCCCTTTTCAAAATAAGCCATATGGACAGATATTGTATTTCTGCACAATTATGAACGTTGATGTGTACCCCAATGAAACTGCGTCCTTTTGTCAGTATCACGGCCATTGGTATCCACATATACTCCGGAAACAAATTGTAAAACAGCGCATTAATCCATTTCAATTGCACCTAAATTGAATCACATTTGTTCATCCCTGATCCCGTAAATCAGTTTATTCAATCTGCAATTTCCCAAAGCATATTAATCCCCGTCTCATATGGCAATACTTTAGAAAAATCTTAAGAAAGGAAAAAGCAAAAGGTACTATGCACCAGAACATGCTTGTTTCCCTTTTGCTTCTCATATAATTATCGCCATGATAATTATTGCCAGTTTTATCAACTGTATAACCAAATTCGCAAATTCGGGAAATATTTTAGCTGTTCCGGTCATAGGATGCAGTCATTGCAGCTATCTGGGATATCTCCACAGGCATGGCCGATATTTTCGTAACCTTATCACTTTTCATGGTTGTTACAAGATTCCCATACAACGATACAAGTGCCCATCTTGTAATAAAACCTGCTCTATCAGACCTTTCTTCATCCTGCCATATTTTCAGTACTCCTTCTTTGTTGTTTTCTCAATCCTGCTGCAGTCTTTTGTCCTTAAATATTCCTACCAGCTGATTATCTCTAATTCTTTAGCTACTAATCCATTTAGCTGTATTTCTGCTTCCCATATTTCCTTCTATTGCAAGCGCTTCAGACTTTGCTGTCCCGGTATTAAGTTGTTTCTCATTTCTTCAGGCATTTTCCCTTCTGAAGGATCTTATGAGGCATCTTACATACTTGAAGGCATCACTGACCTGTTATGGCAGGGACACAATTTCCCTCATGAATACCATGCTTCCTTTCATAGATTCTTCATGCAAAAGCCCTAGCCTGCAGATATCCCGGTAATTCCATGCCTTTTTTTAGTTTTTATCCTCATTTCAGTCATTTTCGGGTAATATTCAATGGCTGAATCTATTTTTATCCATCCAAAAAACCTGGCGTTATGTTTGTCATTCAGTCTTTTTCTCACCCCACAGAGCTTTTTACGGGTTTATTCCCTTTTCTGGCTCAATACTTCCTGTAAATATATCTTACAGGAGGTATCCTATGAACGACGAAACAAAAAATCAAATCGCTGTGTTCCGTTTCTCCCTTATTGCTCCCATTATCAACAAGACCTTTACTCAAGGATCTGTAAAAGAGTATCTTGAGGAAGTATGCGCCCAAAAATATGAGGCGCCAGGAAATCTCAAGGGAGTATATGCCCCTGAGACCCTCAAGGATTGGCTCTACCGTTACAGACGCGAAGGCCTTGAGGGACTTATGCCAAAAGGCCGAAAAGATAAAGGCACAATCAGGTCACTTTCCCAAGCTCAAAGGGATCAGATTATTGTAATGAAACTTGAAAATCCTACCCTTAGTGCCAAGGGCATTTATTCTTCACTGATCGCTTCCGGTTCTATCTCCTACAAGGATGTATCCTTATGTACTATCCAAAGGTTCATCAGCAAGAATACCAAGCTGATGCGGTCTGCTCCTTCAAAGGATCGTAAAGCCTTTGAGTTTGAATTTCCCAATGACTGCTGGCAATCCGATATTTCCGTGGGGCCCTACATTACAGTGGATGGTAAAAAGAAACGCACCTACATTATCGCATTCCTTGACGATGCTTCCAGACTCATTCTTCACTGTGAAGCTTTTTATTCAGACAATTTCGTATCACTGCTTTCTGTTTTTAAGAAGGCTGTTGCTAAAAGAGGCATCCCAAAGAAAATCTTTGTCGATAATGGCAAAGTGTACAAAAGCGAGCAGATGCAATTCATATGCGCTTTTCTGGGAACCACCCTTTGTTTTGCGGAGCCGTACTCTCCACAAAGTAAAGGGAAAATCGAACGCTGGTTCAAAACTATGCAGCAGCAGTGGATGTCCGTACTGGACTGGGCTTACCTTCACATCGCTGGAAGACCTTAATGCATCGCTGTCAAGCTATGTAGAGAGGTACAATAATCAGTATCATTCCTCCATTAAACACAAGCCCTTGGATAGGTTCCTCGAGCATGCAGCAAATCTTAAGTTCATTTCATCTCAAAAGGAACTGGATTTTGCATTTTTGTACCGCGTGGAGCGCAGTGTGAAAAATGATGCTACCATTTCTCTTAACAATGAACTTTTTCAGGTGCCCATGCAGTTTATCGGTCAGAGAATCCATGTACGTTATGATCCTACAAACCTTTCAAAGGCTTACATCTTCAGCAGTGATGGCAAGTGCCTGGAATCGATAGCTCCTGTTAAAATTCAAAGATTCGCCGTGCCCATAACATTAAACCTATTGACTTCAGCCCTTTTTCACCTGATATCGGCAAGGGGGTGTAGTTCATGTACAAGGTATTCTACGGTCTTACCAAAGATCCGTTTACAAAGGAAATCGATCCTTCCGAGGCTTTCAGGTACAATGACTTTGTCCAGGCATCCAGCCGCCTGGAGTTCTTAAAGAACACCAGGGGGTTCGGGGTGATTACCGGTGAACCCGGCTCCGGCAAGACCTTCTTACTAAACTGCTTTTTAAGTAGCCTGAATCCCAGCCTTTACAAACCCATATACATACCTATTTCAACAGTCACTGTCAATGACTTTTATGCTGCCTTGTGCGAAGGACTGGGCATTTCTCCTGCACAAAAGAAGATACGGATGTTCACACAAATTCAAGATATTATTGCGACCTATTACAACAGTAAGCACATAACTCCTGTGATCGTTATTGATGAGGCACAGTTCCTAAAAAATGCTATCCTTGATGACCTGCGAATCATATTTAACTTTGGAATGGATAGCAGGGATTACGCTGTCGTGATTTTATGTGGTCAAACCCAGTTTGTCAACCAATTGTCCCGACAGCCTCTTGAGGCAGTACGGCAAAGAATTGTGGTCAACTACACAATGAAAGGCCTTACTAAGACTGAAAGCGTTGATTTCATCAACCACAGGCTCAAGTTGGCCGGCAGAATAGAACCGCTTTTTTCAGAGGATGCACTGGAACTGCTTTATTCCAGTTCAAATGGCTACCTCAGAAACTTGACTGCCCTTGCAAGGATGTCCCTTATTTGTGGTTCCAACCTCAAAGCACAGATCATTAACAGTGAAATCATCTACCAGGCTCAGACCGAGCTTGCTATCATGGTGTGACAGGGAGGTTAGGACATGTACCATTTTACTTGTACAAATCGCAGGGGAACCTGGGATGGCAAAATCGTCACTCTCAAAAACCATCTCAACTATTATGAATTCACAATACAGAGTCGCTCCAGCATCATGGTCATTTTAGGAATGACGTCCAGAGGGTATTTTGCCTGCATGCCGGATTTCAATACAGGATGTTATCTTTCGGATCTTGCTGATATCTTTTGGAATACCGAAAGATTAACAAAAGTGTTGGGCAGGGTGGATGGCATAACAGTCGCAAATGCGTTAGCTGTAATACGTGATGAAATATTAAAGCGTCCTTAGCTTATTATTAATACTTAAAGCAGGAACAATTATGTTCTTGCTATTTTTTTGCTGTGAGATGCCATAAAGTGATTCAACTTCATTAAGGTTTCAATGTGCAAATTATTTAATCTGCTGTAAAATGCTCTTTTTCTAAGCATTAGTAGGTCAAATTAATGTGATTTTATGCAGGGGGATTAATTCGCTGCTTAACATATATAATATGCAATTATGTTTGTCTAGCCTAGATAACACATCATCAAGTATACTTTGTTCATGCATTACCCAACAAAAAATAATGTTTTCATACACTGTGTCAACGCCGGGATATTTTTGACCGAATCGCCGGTTGAAAATTGACCCAATCGCTGGTCTTTAATCGCCGGGTTTTGTTTTAAAATTCTCCCTCCGTACAATATTATCCAATGCCGGAATATCAGCCGGAGGTACCACTTTGACACCGCTTTTTATCCTGCTTTTTAGTCTATAGCTCTCCCCCCTTATATTTATGATATGTGCATGATGCAATAATCTATCCAGTATAGCCGTAGCTATTACCGTATCATTCATTAACTCGCCCCAGTCGCTGAAATATTTGTTGCTGGTAAGTATTATGCTGCCGTTTTCATACCTTGTACATATAACTCTAAAAAACAACTCTGCTGATGCACGATCTAATTGCATATATCCTACTTCATCAATAATCAGTATGTCAGGACGGCTATAAACTCGCCATCTTCGATCAAGCTTATCTTGTTGTACTGCCTTTTTTAGGTCTGCTATTAGTTGTGCCAGGCTTGTATAATATGCCGTCATGCCGGATCTTAGGGCTTGCATTGCAAGACCTACCGCAAGATGAGTTTTGCCTACCCCAGGAGGTCCTAAAAAAATAACATTCTCTTTTCTTGCTACAAAAACAAGTGTTGATAACTCTTTAATTTGCTTTACGTCTATACTTGGCTGAAATCCAAAATCAAACTCTTCAAGCGTCTTTCTATGTGGCAGTCTGGACATCTTAATTCTTGTTTCTTCGCTACGTCGTTTCTTCTCTTGAATCTCAGCTTCCAAAAGTTCACTTAAAAACGACAGATAAGTTGAGTTCTTATGCATCGCATCCTCAAGTTTTGCATCCAAAAGCTCAGAGGCCGTATCCAAGCCAAGTTCAGACATAAGGCTGCGGGTATATTCAAGTTCAACCATTGAATATCACTCCCGCCAATGTATCGTACACGCTTAAGGACCGTATTTCTACTGTTTCTGTTTCTTTCTTCCTGGCAAAGGGAAGAGGCATTGCTATGCCGCCCTTTTCAGCAAGACCTTGGTATTGACCCTTAAGCCATACTATCTTGCCTGATGCATACTCAACTTTGTGGCAAGCTATTCTTACCTCACCGTAGTAAGCTTCAAAAAAATCACCGCATATTCTTACTCTTACCTCTCTGCCGCTATATTGCCAGGGTATGCCGTATTTAGCACCGTCATAGCTTACAAGCCCGTCCCTTGTTACAATTCTTGTTTCCCATCTGTATTTATCACGAACAGTTTTATCCGGTAGTGGCAGAAGGGGTTCTTTATTTAATGCTTCAAGTGGTATTTCTCCGGTAGTCCCGTGGATTTTACTATCTGCCTTCCTGCACCATTCAAGTGCTTGAGAATTTAAATCATGCAGATCCTTAAACTGTCTTCCCGGTAAAAAATTATTCTTTACATAATCCACCAGGCGTTCCACTTTTCCTTTTGTCTGGGGTCTTTTTACCCGACATACCTTTGGTACAAAACCCATGTCTGCAGCAAAATCTTCAAACCTACTGTTCCATATCGGCTTTCCTGCCTCACTGCCGTTCATTACAGTCTTCATCCTATCTGTCAGTACTACCTCCGGTACACCGCCATAATACTCAAAAGCGTTTACCATACATCTTAAAAGGCTGTATATGTCACATCGTTTAGCAAACTCAATATACTTACACCTTGAATTGCTCAGAATCATTATGAAAACCGGGGCTTTATGGGTAATTCCTCTTTCATCTATGTAGTGGATAACACCCCAGTCCATCTGAGCCTGTTTACCAGGTGGTGTTTCATATCTTCGCACTGCAGGTGCATTTCTAGCTGGCCTAAACGGCTTAACATAGTCCTTGATAATGGTTATGCCGCCGGTATAGCCCATATCCTTTAGCCTTTCAAAAATCACAACACAGTTAAATATACCGTTTTCAACCATTTCGTTTATTTGAGGCTTAAAAGGATCAAGCTTTGATGGTCTTATCCTTCCTTTAAGCCCATGCGTAGTTTTCGGTTGATTCATATACTTTTTTGCCGTGTTTTTTGATATACCAAGTTCTTTGCCTATGGTATATGCACTCTTTCCTTTTTGTGCTTTTTCGTGTATCATATTAATTAGCCCACTCCTTATCATACGGTCATCTCCCATAAAAGTACTTGGTCATACTCTTATGGTAACCGTTTGGTTTGGTGTGGGTCAATTTCTTCTCGGCGCTATAGGTCAATTATACACCGGCGATGACAGAATGAACGTATAGACTTAAATACACCTGCCAATCAAATAATTCTTTCTATATCTGAACAAGAATATTTGAAGAAGGTGAAAGCTGAATGATTACTGTAAATATGCTTATTTCATCGAAGAATGAAGGAAAAGAAGTTATTGAAAGAGTATTATGGCTTGGGAAAAATGAAGACAAGGCTTTTGTTATAAATGTAGACTCAAAT
>DULF01000215.1 GCA_012840535.1 Clostridiaceae bacterium | reverse complement strand
GCTTGATTCAGCGATAAACTTTTTTCGTTTATAATTAGCTTGTATCGTAAATTAATATCGTTTTGGGAGGTCGATTAAATGAATAGGGCTTTAAGGATTGTGGCAATTTGCCTGGCATTATTGATGCTATCCGGTTTGTTTACTGCATGTGGTAGCGCTAACAAAAATAAAGAACCGGAAGAAACAACCAATGAAACTCCTGCAACTAATGCACAGGAAAACAAAAGTGAAGCACCCAAGGAAAAGGTTAAGCTGACATTTTGGGGAGGCGTTCCTGAAGAAAGCGGGCCAAAGGAATTGGTGGATGAATATAATCAGTCCCAGGATGAAATAATAGTCGAATATGTAAGATTTGTAAATGACGATGCAGGAAACCTTAAGTTAGATACTACTTTAATGTCCGGTGAAGGTGTAGATTTGTTTGTTACATATACCAGGGATAGATTAGTCACCAGGGCAAGGAACGGTTCAGCCGTAGATATGACTGATTTAATAGCGAAATACTATCCTGATTACGAAAAAGACGTAGGACCTATAGCAGATTTTACAAAGGTTGATGGAAAAATATATGGAATTGAAAACACTATACAGGCAAAGTGTTATACAGTTAATATGAAAATGTTCCAGGAAAACAATATTGAGATACCTAAGGAATGGACGATAGAAGAATACAGAGAGATTGCCAAAAAGCTTACAAAAGGTTCTGGCGATGATAAGGTATACGGAAGCTTCATTTTTGACGGAGACTGGTACAAGTGGTTGAATCCTGCTTATACAAAACTCGGTGGAAACTTGCTCTGGAAAGAAGATGGGACAAGCAACTTTGATGCTCCTGAAATCAAACAGGCACTTCAATTGTATTATGATATGTCTATGGTAGACGGATCAATACCAAAACTGGCAGAAACCAAAACCAAGAAATTAAGCCCTCAGGTAATGTTCCTTACTGAAAAAGCTGCAATGACAGACGCTCAGTGGATATTTAGATATATCAAAGATACAAATACCTACCCACATGATTTTGTAACTGCATTTGTACCGTTCCCGTCAATGGATAAAGAAGGAGAATATTTATGTCCGGGAGGAAACGGGGATGTTATTTCTATATCCTCAAAATCCAAATATCCGGAAGAAGCAATGAAATTCCTTGTATGGCACCAGAAGCAAGGTGTGTTGCACATGGCCAAATATGGAAGAATACCTGCCAGCTTATCTATTCCAAAAGAAAAGATATCAAGTGTAATGCTTGAAGGTGCTGAACATCTCTTTGATAAGGAATCATTCGAGGAAGTATTCCTTGGAGCGAGATTTGGCGGAAAATATGCAGTACAGCTTGAAACAAGAGCAGCGCCTGAGCTTGCCAAGATTGTAACTGAGGAAGGAGAAAGAGCTCTCCTGGGTGAAATAAATGTTGATGAAGCAATAGCAAACATGAAGAGACGCGGGGATGAAGCACTTAAAAATGCAAAATGATAAGCAAATATAATAAAATATAAAAAATAACATATGAGGTGCGTATTAAGTACCTCATATGTTATTGGCGAGGGAGCTTAAGAGATGAAAGTCAGCAGGAGATTTAAGGAGAATCTGATAGCGTATTTTTTCATAGGACCCAACTTTATCGGTTTTACAACCTTTATTATATTACCGGTTATATTAACATTGGTTGTCAGTTTTACAGAGTGGCAATTTACTGCCGGATTAAAAGGCATGAAGTTTATCGGTTTGAAAAACTATATAGATATGTGGAAGGATGACTGGTTTATTTCTTCAATAAAGAATAATCTGTATTATACGTTAGGTACTGTGCCTGTGACAATGGTACTGGCTCTTCTGTCTGCAGTGGCATTGAACAAATATGTTTTTGGGAAAAACATAATCAGATTAATGTTTTTTCTTCCGTATATATCTAACATTGTTGTTGTTTCAACAGTCTGGTTTATAATGTACGCCGATACAGGCCCTATTACAAAGCTTATAGAACAGTTAGGAGTGAAAAACCCTCCATACTGGCTTGCCGACGTGAAATGGGCAATGCCTGCAATCATACTGATGACTGTATGGATGAATCTTGGATACACGATGGTAATATATCTTGCCGGACTTCAGAATATTCCAAATGATCTGTATGAAGCTTGTGAAATTGATGGTGCAAACGCTATACAGAAATTTCGGCATATTACAATACCTGCTTTGTCACCGACAACATTTTTCATACTTATAACATCAATCATAAATTCATTCAAAGTTTTCGGACAGATAAACATAATGACGCAGGGAGGGCCCGGTACATCTACCACAGTACTTGTTTACTACATATACCAGGCTGCATTCAAGTTTTGGAAGATCGGATATGCTTCTGCAATTTCCTGGGTACTGTTCATAATAATATTCACAATTACATTGATTCAGTGGAAAGGACAGAAAAAATGGGTCAACTACATGTAGAAGGGAGATTTTGTATTAATGTCGGTTCAGGCGGTTTACGGTACAGTTAAAAAAACCATCATTGATAAGAACTTTAAAGTTAAAAGAACGGTTTTAAGAATGATAGTAACCATAGTTATGTTTTGTTTGGGAATAGCAATCATAATACCTTTTTTATGGATGATTTCAGCTTCCTTTAAAAGGCCGCTTGATGTACTCAAATATCCTGTAGAGTGGATTCCGAAGTATTGGTATCCGCAAAATTATATAGATATAATGTCAAAACAAAGTTATAATTTTGGGCTTATGTACCTGAACTCAATAAAAATAACGGCAATAAATGTTACAGGTTCCGTATTAACGAGTTGTTTGGCCGGTTATGCTTTTGCCAGGCTTAAATTCAAGGGAAGGGACCACCTGTTTTTGCTCTACCTGGCAACTATGATAATTCCTCCCCAGGTAACGATGGTTCCAAGGTTTATGCTGTTTGATTTTCTTGGAATTATAAATACGCATTGGAGCCTGATCTTGCCGGGTATTTTCACACCTTTTGGAGTATTTATGATGAGGCAGTTTTTTATGCAGATACCTTTTGAACTGTCTGAATCGGCCCGTATTGACGGTGCCGGCGAAATTAAAACGTGGGCACAAATAATAATGCCCCTTGCAAAAACTGCAATTGTTACACTTGTAATTTTGACGTTCTGTTGGCATTGGAATGACTATGAAAATCCACTGATCTTTTTAAGGGACAGAAAACTGCTAACAATACCCGTTGGACTTGATCTGTTTAAGGATGAAGCGTTTACGGATGCCAATCTGAATCTCATACTTGCAGCGGCTACTTTGTCAATCATGCCGATATTTATAATATTTACAGCCGGCCAGAAGTATTTCATTGAAGGAATGGCAGCCGGCGCAGTTAAGGGATAGCGGACAATATAAGATTGTGTGTTTATAAAAATATAATAATTTATCTCTTAATATTTAATTAAGAAGGAAAATGATTATGAAAGAATTAAATGGACGAGAAAGGCTTTTACGAAGTTTTAACAAACAACCGGTAGACAGAATACCTGTTTCCCCTTTCATTTACAATAATTTTGTCAGGAATTTTTATAATGATACCGGTGCTGACATTATCCAGGGGACGGTCGATGTATACAAATACTTTGGATTTGACCTTATGCATCGGAATATAAATATAAGATATGACGAGTCCGTCCTTGATTCCTCCAAATGGAGGGTGAAAGTCAAGGAAAGAAAGGAAGGGGATACAACCAATATAACTACTGTTATCAGGACCCCTGAAAGGGAGCTTGTACAGACTGTGCAGTACCGGAAAATCAGCAGGTATCAGGAGGTAAAGGCTGTAACCGAGTGGTTTATAAAAGACATTGATGATTTCAAACAATTTCTAAAGTATCAGCCCCCTGTTCCCGCGCTTAAATTTCCTGAACTGGAAAGGGCAAAAAAAATAATTGGGGATTCGGGAATTACAGCGCCATGGATTTCAGGAGTATTCAACTATGTGGCAGATTACAGGAAACTTGATGACCTGCTGATGGATGCTGTTTTGGAGCCTGAATTGTATAAAGAAATGATGGAGTATTTTTTACAGAGGATCAAAGCCCATATCAGGTACGTTCTTAAAGAGGGTGTTGATGTTCTGAGCTATGCCGGTAATATTGCCAGTGGTACAATGGTCGGTCCGGATTTTTTCAGAAAGAACGTTATGGAATATGAAAAGCAGCTTATAGGTTTTATACAGAGCAAGGGTACCCATGTTTTATATCATAATTGCGGTGATGCCAGGAACATGATTGAGGTTTACAATGAATTGGGGATACATGCTTTTGAATCAATAACAGAACCTCCATATGCGGATAATGATTTGAAAGATGCAGTTACCAGATTTGATGAGCATATCACGTTGATAGGAAATCTTGACCAAGTCACCTTTTTAAAGGAGGCTACGCCGGAGGAAGTCAAGGCAAAGGTAAAAGAAAAGCTTGAGATCGTTGGCGGCAGGAAAGGGTTTATTCTGGGAACTACAGATTTTATTGATGAAAATACACCATATGAAAATTTATTTGCTATGGTTGAGGCTGTTGTCAACAGATAATCAGGGGTTTCCAAAACCGGCGGTAACAAAAGAAACTCAGGAGTATCCTGATAGTGCAGAATCTGCCATTTTCATAAATAGTCATGAACAATTCTGTCAAAAATAATTCGAGCAGAAAATTAAAGAGACTAAGTTGTTTTTTCAAGGAACTATGCCTTTATCAGCATTATAATGTAATTAAAAATATCAAATCACTAATAAAAAGGATAAAAGGGAGAAAACATGTCAGGCAGAAAAGTTATAAATAAAAAATATGATGTTGTTGCAGTCGGAGGCGGGATGTCAGGCATTTGTGCAGCCATTGCAAGCGCAAGGCATGGTGCCAAAACCGCCCTTATTCAGAACAGGCCGGTGCTCGGGGGAAATGCAAGCTCCGAAATCAGAATGCATATCTGCGGAGCCGACTGTCACGGTACAAGACCGGATGCAAGGGAAACAGGAATTCTGGAAGAAATTCTCCTGGAAAACAGGATGAGAAATCCGAACAACTCATTTTCCGTATTTGATACGGTATTGTGGGAAAAAACCACCTTTCAGGATGGTTTGGAGCTTTATCTGAATACGCATATGACAGATGTCATAGCAGAGAATAATACAATCAGGAAGGTTATTGCCTGCCAGCTTACCACAGAGAAGACTTTCAGTTTCGAGGCAGATATCTTCATAGATACTACCGGAGACGGCACTCTTGCCGCTTTGGCCGGTGCCGAATATATGACAGGCCGTGAGGGGAAAGATGTTTTCGGAGAAAAATACGCTCCCGATAAAAGTGATAAATATACCATGGGTAACACTCTGTTGTTCAAAGCGGTGGACATGGGAAGGCCTGTTCCGTTTGAAAAGCCTTTCTGGGCGAAAACGTATACTGAAGAGGATTTGATATACAGGGATCATGATGAAATAACATCAGGCTACTGGTGGGTGGAGCTTGGCGGTGATGAACTTGATGTGATAACAGATGGAGAAATTCTGAGAGACGAACTTCTTAAAGCAGTTTACGGTGTATGGAACCATATCAAAAACAGCGGCAATCACAATGCTGAAAACTATTGTCTTGACTGGGTGGGTTTCCTTCCTGGCAAGCGTGAAAGCAGGCGGATAACAGGGGACTATATACTGAAGGAACAGGACCTTCTGGCAGGTACGGTTTTTGAAGATGCAGTAGCTTATGGTGGATGGCCTATGGATATGCATGTCGTAGGAGGTTTGAAAACACGCCAAAAGCCTACCGAGTATATTCATTTAGAGGATTGCTATTCTATTCCGTACCGTTGTCTTTATTCTAAAAATATAAATAACCTGTTTATTGGCGGAAGGGCAATCAGTGCTTCACATATGGCTTTTGGTTCTACAAGAGTAATGGGTACTTGTGCTGTAGTAGGGCAGGCTGTAGGAACAGCTGCAGCCATGGCAATTGAAAAGGGAATTACACCAAGGCGTATTCTTGATCACATAAAAGAATTGCAGCAAAGACTCCTCAAAGATGACTGTTATATACCAGGGGTTAAAAACGAGGATATTAATGATATTGCGAGAAAAGCAACCATATCTTGTTCATCCAGTATTCCGGGATGTGAGTGTACTAATGTAACAAACGGAATATCCAGAAAGGTTAAAGATAAGTCCAACTGTTGGATATCAGATGTAATGGGTGATAATGGGGAATGGATCGAGCTGGATTTTAATGAAACTGTAAATGTACAGGAAGTTCACATAAAGTTCGACTCCAACCTGTCAAAAGAGTTAACGCCGTCGATTTCTGATAAAGTACTCTCACAACAACATCCGGGAATACCAAGGGAGCTCGTAAAAGACTATGTGATAGAATTCTACAACGGGTCAACATTGATAAAATCAAAGGAAATAACTGATAATTATCTCAGATTCAGAATACACAGGTTTGATTACATTTCATGCAGCAGTATCAGGATTAAGGTACTTTCCACAAACGGAGATAATAACGCAAGAATTTTTGAGATCAGGGTTTATTAATTAATATTTACTGTAAAAGGAGAAATAGATATGTTAACAAGCAGAGAGCGCCTTACCAGACTATTTAACGGCCAGGATATCGACCGTATACCAATATGGCTTCTTGCTCCGTATCATAAAGTGGATTATTATGCGGATATTTATAATTTGCCGTGCTATAAGAGAGTAGTTGAATATATAGATAAATACTGTGATACTTTCGACAGGAGAAATTTTGACCTTGGCTTTTGTTATTCATATAGTCCTGAAATTATCAGGGAGAAAAAACGGTATGAATCGGATGGCAATATAATAGATGAGGAAAGAGTAACATACAAGGACTTTTCTCTTTCAAAAATTATTTCAAGAGGCAGAGACGGGACGAAAGTTAAGTATTTTGTTGAGGAAATCGAGCAATTGGAAAAAATCCTTGAAATGCCGTATGAACCTGTAGAACCGGACATATCGCAATACTGGATTGAAAAAGCTGAACTTGGAGACAGGGGCTTAATGATGATTGATGTGGGTGATCCCCTAACCCCCCTCTACCATTTAATGAGTGCTGAAAATTTTTCTCTGTTTTCTGTCACAGATTATGACAAGATTTTGAATTTTCTCGATGAGATGTACAAACGTGTCTACAACCTTTATAAGTACCTTCTGGACAGAGATATTGGCGAGGTTTTCTTCATAGTAGGAGCTGAATTTGCAGGACCGCCGCTTGTTTCACCTGATAAATTTAATGATATGTCATCAAGGTACGTCAAGGGCATATGCGATTTGATCAGGGATTATGGCAAAAAGTCCATTGTGCATTATCATGGAAATCTTTTTAAGATACTGGAAGGAATGAAGAAAATCAACCCTGACGGACTGCATACGGTTGAAGCGCCGCCTGTAGGCGACTGTACTATTTTGCAGGCACGGGAAGTGCTTGGAAAAGACGTGGTTCTGATAGGAAACATTCAATACGATGATCTTGCGCACAGGGGAAAAGAGGAAATTGACGAAATGGTAAAGCAAGCAATAAATGAAGGTAAATCAGGCAGGTTTATACTTTCCGTGACAGCAGGGCCATATGAGGAATATATAAGTGAAAAAATGGTAGAGAACTACATTGCTTTCGTAGAAGCGGGCATAAAATACGGCAGGTTGACGTAGATTAAAAAGAAATTAAGCTGCTTTTCTCCTTAAGTCAACACAACAAGTTACCACAACAGAACTGGAGAAAGACTTTCATTGAGTTTTTCTCTTTTTTTTTGCATGAAAACATTGCTGAACTACCTGTTTTAGCCGCAAGTCATAGTTTAAGTTATCACGTTATGAATTTTATAATGATTTATTAAAGAAGAACTTTAAGCATATTAGGCATGGTGTAGGATTGTTATAAAATTTTTCTACCTTCAAGTTTTCCTTGAAAGTGTATACAAAAAACTATATAATTTACTGGAGTCAAACATTGCAATTTTTTTGTTACAAATTGTTCACAATTTATTAAAATGTATTTAAGATAATTTAATTGCATTAGTGCCTTATTAATTACAGGTTTTTGAATAAAAAACAAATTTCAGTAAGCTGAAGCCGAAAACAAGCGTAAATTGCTGAATTGGTCTTCAGATGTCTAGCAGGGGGGAAGAAGATGATAGAAATACAGAATCTCACCAAGAATTACGGGCAGATAAAGGCTGTAAACAACATCAGTTTTACAGTTGAAAAAGGCGAAATTCTTGGATTCCTGGGACCAAACGGCGCAGGTAAGACTACAACCATGAATATCATAACAGGTTATATACCTTCCAGTGAAGGAACCGTAAAGGTTTGCGGCTATGATATTCTGGAAAATCCCAAGGAAGTAAAAAAACGTATAGGTTATTTACCGGAGCAACCGCCTGTTTATACTGACATGACGGTGAAGGACTATCTGGAATTTGTCAGCGAGTTGAAATCGGTTGACAAAAAGAAAAGGCGAGCCCAAATAAGCGACATAATGGAATTGGTAAAAATAGGCGATCATAGGAACAGATTAATAAAGAACCTTTCAAAAGGTTACAGGCAGAGAGTAGGATTGGCCCAGGCTCTTGTCGGGAGTCCTGAAGTGCTGATATTGGACGAGCCCACAGTTGGTCTTGACCCCAAGCAGATAATTGAAATAAGAAGATTGATAAAGGCGCTTGGCAGGGAACACACAATTATTCTGAGTTCGCATATCCTGCCGGAAGTAAGCGCTGTATGCGAGCGTGTCGTAATAATTAACAAAGGCGAGATTGCAGCAATAGATACCCCTGAAAACCTTTCAAAAGGCTTTGGCACTGCTTCAAAACTTTCCGTTACAATTGCAGGACCCAAAAGCTCCGTTACGGGTTATATTAGAGGTATATACGGCGTTAAGTATGTAGAACCGAATATTGAAAAAGAAAAGGATGTTGTGAATTATATAATTGAATCGGACAAGGATATTGACATAAGGCGTCCGTTGTTCTTTGCCATGGCTAAGGCCGGATATCCGATAATTGAAATGAAATCCCTCAATATGACTCTTGAGGATATATTCCTGCAGGTTACTACCCGGGAAGAGGAGGTCGAACATTAATATGCTTGCAATATGGAAGAAAGAAATTAAATCGTATTTTTATTCGCCTATGGCTTATGTATTAATCGGGTTTTTCCTGTTAGTATCTTCCGTTTTGTTTTTTGTGTTCAATTTGGCGAGTGGCTACGGAGATATTAGATGGATATTTATACATTGGATATTTATACTTGTTTTGATAATGTTTGTTTCGATATTAACCATGAGAATACTTGCGGAGGATAGAAAGAACGGGACAGAAGTATTGCTTATTACTTCACCGGTAAGTATAACCTCCATGGTTATCGGTAAATTTCTTGCGGCGTTTTCCGTATTCCTTGTAATGACTGCAATAACCTTTATTTATCCGATTATAACAATTGCGTACGGAGCCCCGTTTACTGTTCAGATAATAGGGGGATATATAGGTTTCATCCTTCTTGGAGGTTCATTTATTTCAGTGGGCGTTTTCGCTTCGTCCTTGACGGAGAGCCAGGTGGTAGCAGTCGTTATCAGTTTTGTTTCCATGCTGCTCATGTGGATTATGGACGCTGTATCGAGTTCTTTTGGCGGTTTTATCTCAAAAGTGCTCAACTGGTTCTCAGTACTTGCAAGATACGAAGATTTTTACAGGGGCATTCTGGATATCAGTTCAATTGTTTACTATCTGAGCTTTATAGCTGTGTTCCTGTTCCTTACGGTCAGAGTAATAGAAAAAAGACGCTGGAGTCAGGGGTGATAGATAATGAATAAAATATTACAGTTTTTTAAAAATCTCACAAAAAGTAGGACATTAAAATATGGAACCAACTCCATCATTTTGATAGCTGTGGTTGTGGCTATTGCTGTCATTATTAACCTGCTTGTTGGAATGATTTCCGTTAGAATAGATTTGACCCCGAACAAGTTGTTTTCCATTAGCGATGAGACGGTTAAAATATTGAATGAATTGGACAAGGATGTTGTTATATACGGATTGTTTGATGAAGCAAAGATAAAAGACAGTGCATACAGTGATGTTGTTGAGATTCTTTCCCATTATGACAAACATCCGCATATAAAAGTAGAATATGTAGATCCGGAAAGGAATCCGGGTTTCATTAATGAACTCGATCCTGAAAACTTAAAGGATATAAACAACAATGACTTCGTTGTCAAATGCGGAGATAAAATGAAAGTGCTTTCCTATTATGACCTTTTTAGCACCCAGTTTAACCAGTATACCTGGGGGCAGGACATCACAGGTATAAAGGCGGAGCAGGGCTTTACAGGCGCAATTAAATACGTAAGCGCCGATGTGACACCTGTTGTGTATTTTATGGAAGGACATGGGGAAAGGGATGTTGACAGGGAGTACACTGTTGTTAAAGAGTATCTGGAGAAGAATAATTACGAGGTTAAGTTGTTAAACCTGTTTACCATGGATAGTGTACCTGAAGATGCTGAAATGGTTATAGTTGCGTCTCCTACCAAGGACCTCTCCAGTGAAGAAGCTTACAAATTTAAGAAATATCTGGACGACGGTGGAAAAGCTGTGTTTATGTTTGATTCATTGGAATCCAATCCCCAGTTCACCGAATTTGATAAAATCCTTGTGGACTATGGAGTCAGCCTTAATTACGACAAGGTTAAAGAAAACGACGATTCAAGACGCGACCCGACAAATCCCTATGCAATATTGCTTGATATTCAAAGCAGCTCAATAGTCCCTGAAAAATTTAATACAATTTTTACAAACAGCAGAAGCATAAATATATTAAGGAACCAAAAAGAGTATATTACTGTAACGTCTCTTGCCAAGACCAGTGACAAGGCTGTTGGTGAACAGATAGACAGGACTAAAGGCGAAGACATTGCAGGTCCTCTTGATCTTGCTGTGGCTGTAGAAGATAAAGGAGGAATGAAAGTATCAAAAATTCTGGTAATAGGTAATGGAAGTTTCATTTCTGATGATGCGATTGATCGATATGGTCCGTATTCAAGAAACGGCTTGTACTTCTTCCTGTATTCTATGAACTGGCTGCAGGATAAAAAGGATGAAGTGATAATTGCGCCTAAGACTTATGAGACACCTGTTCTTACAATCAGCGCCAAGCAGGCAAGCATAACCGGCATAGCTGTAGTTGTTGTGCTCCCGCTTCTGGTGCTTGGAGCAGGACTGTATGTTTTCCTGAGGAGGCGTCATCTATGAAATTGTACAAAAATGCCATCATATTGGCCGTCGTGTTGGCAATTTTGGTTGGAGCCTATGTATTTGCCAGGAATATGAAAAAAGATGATGATAATGCATCTGACAGTCAAAGCATAAAGATATTTGATCTTGAGCTTAACAATATGGTAGAAATTACACTGGAAAATAAAGAAGGCAAGTTTGTTTTTATCAGGAAGACAGTAAAGGAAAAGAATGAAGACGGTGAAGAGATTGAAAAAAAAGTGTGGGATATTGCTTCACATGCTGACCTTAAAATTGATTCGAGCACTATAAACAGTATAGCTATAAATATTTCCTCGCTTAGCGCCAGCAAGATTATTGAGGAAAATGCAGCTGACCTGTCACAGTATGGTCTGAATGACCCTGTAAGGGTTTCCGTGAAGATGAATGACGGCACTGTAAAAACTCTCGAAGTCGGCAACAAAACTCCTACGGACAGCGG
>DULF01000025.1 GCA_012840535.1 Clostridiaceae bacterium | reverse complement strand
CCTTGTTGTACCACTCTATATTAAAGCTGTATATTCTTTGATTTACAGCATCATAGCCCACCGAAATGCCATTGCCTATGCAGGTGATGCCGTTCACCTTTCTCGCATAATAGAAGCTGTATTCACGCGGTTCCTTGCCGGCATAGCGTAGATAATTCGACCAGGTTTCTTCATCGAATTCGGTTTGAGAGAACTCATCCGGCACGATTTCCTTCAAGAATTTCTCAACAGCAGCCCTTGCCGCATCTGCATCAACCACCGGTTTTTTGCCTTCCTCAAAGCGTTTGTATGAATAAAAACTATTGATTTTTCCAGTGACTGCATCAACAGTAGCAGTTGCAAAACTTATTTTATCATCTTTCGCTGTATCTTCGTTGCTAAATCTAAGGTAGTACTCGTATTTATCCTTTTCCATCCAATCCCGGGATAAGTTGTAATAAATCAGCTTCATATCGGAACCAAGATTGAAAGCACTGATTCCCCTGACCGTTTTCTCTACCTCATCCAGTTGTTTTAGCTTCATGATCCTTTCAATTTCCTCTTGCTCCTCAGGAGTAAGGACAACTCCACCGCCCATATCACCTGCTGCCATTTGAAGCATTTCTTTTTCGTAGGTTATTTGGGCTTCATCTTTGTATACTTCATATATTTCTTCCAGCTTAATCCTTTCCCCGGTAAAAGCGTCAATTGCGTACGCGTAATTATCGTACTTGGGTACATACGCCGCAAAGATTTTCAGCCCGTCGGTTTCTATTGAACTCATATATACAAGCTCAAGCCCCAGTTTTTCCTTATACGCTTTCTGGGCTTCCTCAAGCCCGATTTTTCCCTCAAGGCCCGGGAAATTAAGATCGTCCGTCCAGTTATAGTAGTATCTTATTACCTCACCGGTATCACGGTTTACCCCTACGCTTACGTTGTTGTTGTAATAAGGCACATTATTTACAAGCCTTGCATACTCAAAATAATATAAATAATCCGTCAATGTAGCAGGATTGTCAATGTACATCAAGGATTCAAGAAGTCCGGGGTTGACTTTGTTTAAAAAACTCTCGGCATTTGCCTTTGCCTGCTGTTTGCTGACTTTTGGGAATTTCCCTACCTTGTAGTCATGTGGCTTATACACATTGTATGACAGTATTGTCCCCTTCTCATTAACCCTTACATAAATGCTTCCTTCCAGCTCATCCTCACTGTCCCAGTTCAAGTTCCATACCTTTACCCCGTTTTCCATGCTGAAGCTGGAATTAAGTTTATAACCTTCGGGTATGTCAATTTTTGATTTTACAGCTTTTATCGCTGCTTCAAGCCCCTGGTCATCTCCCGCGGCAAAACCATGCGCTGGAATCAAAAAAGTCACCAACAACAATATTGATAAGAGTAGAGCAATTTTTGATTTCAATCCGATCACCCCTTATAAAATATTTTTTAGCACATTTATCTTAGACTGGATAATTTTATAAAAGTTCCATATCCAGGAATAAAAATAAAAACACCCCTCAGAGAGGGGTGTGAATAAGGTGTGTGCCTATCTATTTACCCGCAAGGCTTTTCCTGTACTTCTCGCTTTCCCAGTTCGTAATAAATCCGACTTCCTCAGCGGTCATCGTCTTTATTGTCCAGCCCTTTTTCTGTATGTTGTCAATAACATATAAGTATGCCAGCAGGGTCTCTTCTATCGTCATTGCCTCCTGCCGGGAGGTTCTGTATACAACATCTCCGGTTTCAGTATTAATTAATACCTTGCCTTCACCGGATTCCGCAGGTAAATTTCCATTAAGGTAAACAAGCTGGTCTGGATATAACGGAAACCTGTCAAAATAATCCGTATCGACCTTATTTTCCTTTATAAAATCGCTTATAAATTTTGTCCTGCTGACAAATGCATTTTCGCCGGCTTCCTCCAGAACTATTTCCGGGTAGCCGCCGTCTATTTTGAGGTATTCCTTTATCATGCTGTTGACTTTCTCATGAAGCCTGATACACTCGTCACAGTCATCAGAATTTACTATCAACCCGTGGTTGGCCATTAAAATAACTTCGGGAAGTTTGCCTTGTTTCTCAATGCATTTTCTTATTTCTTCCTTAATTTTTAATGTCAATGAAAAACCGGGATTAATATACGGTATCCATATATACGTTATGCCGCTCCCTGATAAAGCTTTTCCGGCAATCTCTTCTCCACCCGCAGCACAGCATAGAATATTTGCGTATACAGCATGGGTGTGTATGACGTATTTCTTCAATATTGAGTGGAAGCCTGCCTCAACCGACGGTCTCAGTTCCTTTAGTCCCTCAATTTTAACAACGCTTTTTTTAAGAAATTCCGTGCTGTCTTTTTCATAATCCATACCGGAATTCAAATCCACATTATCAAAATATTTCTTTATATCGTTGTAGTTTACAACAACATACCCCTCGTTTTCAGCAATCTGGTTTAACCTGTAACCTGATGCCTTTACAGCCATCAGCTTGCCGTCCAGTTTTACGGAGGTGTTTCCACCTCCGCCCTGGACAATATCCGGTGAATTTCCTACTGCCTGCGATATTTTTACAAGGTTTTTTAACTCGTTTTTGTTCATATATTCCACCTACTTATGCTCTTTTTGATAATACTTTATCTTCATAATCCTTGACTTTTTCCAGCCAGTCAGCTCCAACAGGGACGCTCTTGTCCAGGCAGTATTTATTCCATACTGCGCCATACGGAAGAGTCTTGAATTCCTCCATAAGTGCAAGCCTGTTACCATAGTTGCCCCTGTCTTCTTCTTCAACAAGCAGTTCAGTAGGTTCAAGGAGTGCTGCAAGTATAGCTTTCAGTACAGCCCTGGTTCCGATAACCCAGGCTGATATCCTGTTTATGCTTGCGTCGAAGTAATCAAGAGCAATGTGAGCGCGGCCGAAAGCATCACACCTCTTTAATTCGTGAGCTATTGCAAGAAGGTCATCACTGAGTATGACAACATGGTCGCTGTCCCAACGTACTCCTCTGCTGATATGCAATAAAATCTCATCAAAGAAGGTGAGCAGCGATGAAATTTTGTCCGATATCGTTTCAGTCGGATGGAAATGCCCTGTATCAAGGCATACCATGATATTCCTGGATAATGCATAACTCATATAAAACTCGTGTGAACCAACAACATAACTCTCGGATCCTATTCCGAAGAGCTTGCTTTCTACTGAATCAATAAGCTGGCTATTATCGTATTTCTGCTCAAGTATTTCATCAAGGGAATCTTTCAGGATCATGCGGTGTACCAGCCTATTTGCAGGCAAATCCTTTGAACCGTCGGGAATCCATATATTATTTACACAAGGCGTTCCAAGCTCTTTTCCTATACTGGCGGCAATTTCACGGGTTTTTTTCACGTGACGGATCCAGAATGAACGCACATCTTTGTCTTTGCTTGACAGCGTGAAACCGGATTCGGACAATTTATGCGAAAAAAGCGTAGGATTGAAGTCAATTCCCAAACCTTTCTTTTTCGCCCAGTCAATCCACTTTGAAAAGTGCTCAACCTCAAGTTCGTCCCTCTCAACGAATTTACCGCCTGTTTCAGCATATATCGCATGAATATTTACACGGTGCTTTCCGGGTATCAAGCTAAATGCTATGTCCAAGTCCTGTCTTAATTCCTCGCCGTTCCTAGCTTTTCCCGGATATCCGCCTGTAGCCAGTATTCCTCCTGTAAGCTGGCCGGCACCTTTTTCAAAGCCGGTTACATCGTCTCCCTGCCAGCAGTGAAGTGATATCTGTATTTCATCCATCTTCTTCAAAACATCGTCAGTATTGACTCCAAAGCCTTTATACACTTCTTTGGCCTGTTCATACGCTTTATTTACACTTTCCTCGTTATATTTGTACATTCTCTCACTTCCTCCTCTTACTCTATAGGATATGCCATTGTAGTCATAAGAGCCATCTCCGCTTGTGTCGTATCCATGCGGCTGTACTGGACTATTATTTCTGTGTCGCTTGTAACCATCATGGCGTACGGTACGCCCTGGGGCACGCTTTCACCTTTTTCATTCTTTATTTTATCCATTCTTATGTGGTTTGTCCTTTCAGCCTTGCAGACTGCCTTAAATCCATCCATTTTGTCCCGGTCCTCAAAATAGAGGGTAATTTCAATATTTGCGTCTTTTTTGCCCGGGTTTAATACGCAAATAGCCTCATGGCTTGGGAATAATCCATTGCTTACTGCAGGCCAGTAGCCGTCAGCTATAAACCACACCTTTGATCCAACCGGTTTATCCATTATTGAGCCTCCTTTCCTATCTTTTTCCATCTGTCATACGCTTCGCTCCAGCTATCGCAATCTTCCGGAGCATATTCGCTGGTTGGGAATGATTTGCTTACAAGCGCTCTCGCCTCTTTAATTCCTGAAACCTCGCCAAGGGCAATCAGCTGGCAAATAAGGTTGCCGGTTGCAGTAGCTTCAACAGGGCCTGCTATAACGGGCCTTCCTATTGCGTTTGCAGTAAATTGGCACAGCATTTTATTCTTGCAGCCGCCGCCCATTACATGGAGCACGGGTATCCGGTATCCTGCTATTGTTTCCAGGCCCTCGATTGCCTGCCTGTATTTCATCGCAAGGCTCTCCATTATACAACGCACAATTTCGCCTTTACTTTCGGGCACGCGCTGTCCGGTTGATTTGCAGAATTCCCTTATCTTCCCGGGCATATTTCCAGGACTATAGAACAGGTCATTGTCAGGATCAATAAAACATGTGAACGGCTCCGCTTCTGCTGCTATAGATTCAAGCTCATCAAAGCTCAGAGCTTCGCCTGCTTTATCCCAGGTTCTCTTGCACTCCTGGTATATCCACAATCCCATGATATTTTTAAGGAGCCTTGTTGTTCTGTTGAATCCTCCTTCATTTGTATAGTTTAGTTTATACGTAACGTCATTTATTACCGGCCTGTCGGCTTCTATACCAAGCAGAGACCACGTTCCGCTGCTCAGGTACGCATACTTTCCATCTACAGCCGGAATGGATATTACTGCGCTGCCTGTGTCATGCTCGGCTACGGCTATTACCGGAATACTGTCTATACCCAATTCTTCGCATATTGATTTTCTGACGCGGCCGGCAACCGTCCCGGGATTCACAATTTCCGTAAGGATGTTGTACGGTATGCCCATCTTGTCAATAACATATTTGTCCCATTCGCCTTTTTCGGCATTAAGCAACTGGGAAGTGCTTGCTATTGTGTACTCGGTTGTCTTCTCACCGGTAAGAAAATACCTAAGCAGGTCAGGTGTAAAAAGCAGGGTAGAGGCTTTTTCAAGAATAGGAGATTTTTTTACTATCATTGATAACAACTGGTAAAGGGTGTTAAACTTTTGGAATTGTATTCCTGTACGCTGGTATAGCTCCCTTCCAGGGATTATTTTGTCCGCTTCCTCAATCATCCCTTCTGTGCGGGAGTCTCTGTAATGATAGGGGTTTCCAAGCAAGTCCCCGTTTGAATCAAGAAGCCCGTAATCAACTCCCCATGTGTCGATTCCTATGCCGGAGATGTCTTCATCGCCGCTTTTTTTGCATTTTAGCATTCCCTGTTTCATTTCGTGAAAAAGTCTCAATATGTCCCAATATAAGCTTTCGTTTACTGTAACAGGGTCATTGGGAAACCTATGTACTTCTTCCAACTCAAGTTTTTCACCGTCAAACTTCCCCAGAATAGCCCTTCCGCTACTAGCACCATAGTCAAAAGCCAGAAGTTTAAGCATTTTACTCCCTCCTTTTGATGAATTATAACGCTTGCCCATGCAAATTTTGCACCAGCATAAAAATGCAAGTAATAATATCTAATATTTGTACTTTATACCTATTATATTCTATAATTGATTCTTTCTCAATTCATTGGGATATGTTATTCTATTATTAGGAGATCTTATATTCCAGAGAACAGAAAAGGGCGACTTGTAATGTCAAAAGACTATCCTGTTTTAAAAGGGGACAACCTTTTTAGAAAAGATGAGCTTGTATATGTGAACCGCTCCGACGAATTGAAAGAATATCATGGAATCATGCACAAGCATGATTTTATTGAAATAGCTTATGTCATCGACGGAAGCGGTGTCCACATAGTGGGGGAAAACGAATATGAGACTTCAAAAGGCGATCTCTTTATCATAAATTACGATGTACCTCATGGATTTTTCCCAAAAGAGAACGGCAGGGAAATTCCTGTTGTATATAACTGTGTGTTTATGCCTGAGTTCCTGGATTCATCCCTCTTTAACAGTGTTCATTTCCAGGACGTTACTTCTTCGTTCCTCTTTAAATCATTGTTCCCTGATGACCATGCCATAAGTCCGGTCCTGACCCTTCGCGGAACTGAATTCAGTGAAATAGGCAGCTTGTTCAGCAAGATGTATGCCGAATACAAGTCAGAGAAAAAAGGCTACTGCGATATGATCAGGGCATATTTGATTGAGCTGATAATAAAAATATTCAGATACATTGACGCTAAAAAAGAATACGTACCGGCCTCCAGGAATGTTGAACTTGTAAACAAGGCTATCCAATACCTGAAAAGCAACTATAATTCTGAGATTAAGCTTGAAGACCTTGCCATGAAATCATTTATCAGCAAGAATTATTTCAGCAAGTTATTCAGGGAAAAGACTGGAATAAGTTTCAGCGACTATGTGCAGCATATCAGAATCGATGAAGCATGCAACCTTTTAAGGACTACTGATATGAAAGTTATCGATATCGCGTCGCAGGTCGGAATTAAGGATATCAAGTTTTTTTATGAGGTATTCAAAAAAATTACCGGTCAAACTCCAGGTGAATACAGAAAGCGGGTTTTAGCATAATGAAAGCAGACAGTTTCGTACTAAGAGGAGACGATTTTTTTCAGGATAACATACCAGTCTTCCTTAACGTGGCAACTGAATATAAAATCGAAAAATGCAACTTCCATAAACATGATTTTATTGAGATAGCTTACGTTAACTCAGGAAGAGGCATACACGTAGTCGGCAATGAAAAATACCCTGTATCTAAGGGTGATCTTTACATTATCAACTATGACATTCCTCATGTTTTTATTCAAAACAAAGATGATTGCGAAGGTGATTTCATCGTATTTAATTGTTTATTCAGACCTGAGTTCATTGATTATTCCCTTATAAACAGCAATGACTTTAAAGATATAACCACATCGCTGCTTTTCAATACATTTTTTATAGAGGAAAAGCCTGCGATAAATCTTAAATTATCAGGTATAAACCAGTCGGAAGTTGAGGATATTTTTAGGAAAATGCAAATAGAGTACTCCACAAAACCCAAAGGCTATGTAAATACACTCCGCGCATACTTGATACTGCTTTTGACTAAAATATTCAGAATACTCGAGTCCTCAAACGGCAACCAAAGTATTGATACGCACAAATCGGAAATAATCAAAAAGGCTGTAGAGTTCCTGAAAGAAAATTATTCTTCCCAGCATTTGAACTTGGAGGAAGTAGCCATGAGGTCGTTTTTGAGCAGGAGCTATTTCAGCAGGCTCTTTAAGGATGTTACAGGGCAGAACTTTTCAGAGTACCTCCAAAACCTGAGGATTTCCGAAGCCTGTATCCTGCTTAAAACAACCGATAAAAAAATAACCGACATTATTTCTGATGTCGGATTTAAAGATGTTAAACACTTTAACCGGTTGTTCAAAAAGATTACAGGAAAAACACCGCGGGAATACAGAAAAACTTAATTAATATATTTTCTTTTGCTGTAATTTTTTATATACTTAAATAATAAGAAGTATAAAACTATTTAAAATAAGAATACTTTATATAATACTTGGAAGGTTTTCCTTTTTTTAAATCCAATACTAACAGAAAGGAGCTGCTGTTATATGGAACCATTCAGAATTGGTGTATTAGGCGTATCTGGTCATTTTATTTTGAGAGTTTTAAATCCGCTTCATAAGTCAAAAAAGGTAGAAGTATATGCCATTGCTTCAAGAAACATGCAAAAAGCAAAAGATGCTGCAGAGAAATGGGGAATTCCTGTTTACTACGGTTCGTATGAGGAATTGCTGGCTGACGAAAAAGTGGAAGGCATTTACATTCCTCTTCCCAACCATCTCCATAAAGAGTGGATTAAAAAATGTGCAGACGCAGGAAAGCATATTTTGTGTGAAAAGCCTTTGACAATGAATGCAAAAGAGGCTGAAGAAGTGGTTGAATATGTAAATTCCAAAGGCGTCAAGCTTATGGAAGCATTTATGTACAGGTTCCACCCAAAATGGAAAAGGGCGAAGGAACTTGTGGAACACGGAGAAATAGGGAAAGTATTATCCATTCATACCGTATTTTCCTATTCAAACAATGATCCTGATAACATTCGCAACATAAAGGATTATGGCGGCGGAGGCCTTATGGATATAGGCTGTTATGCAATCTCAACAGCAAGGTATATAACCGGGCTGGAGCCTAAAAGGGTAGTTGGCCTTATTCATTATGACCCTGTTTTCAAAACAGATATCCTGTCTTCAGGAATATTGGATTTTGGCGTAACTCGCTGTATGTTTACTGTCGGAACACGAATGTTTCCGCAACAGGAAGTTACAATTTTCGGCAGCTCGGGAGTTATAACAGTTACAATACCCTTTAATGACTTTCCGGACGTAAAGGCTAAAATAATTGTCCAAACCAAGATAGGAACTCGTGAAGTCGAGTTTGACCCTGTCGACCAGTATCAATTAGAATTTGAAGGCTTTGCCGATGCAGTCCGTGAAGGCAGGGAAATGCCTATACCTCCACAAGATGCATTAAACAACATGAAAGTAATAGACGCGCTTTTGGAATCAGCCAATAAGGGCACATGGATTGAGTTATGACGGTAAAGCTTTTCTCACTGGGAAAAATTAACCTGTAGCACCGGAGCTACAGGTTAATTTTGATATTTGATTTTTACCTTTCCCTGTATAGGGTTTTGCGCACGGTAATAACCAAATAAGTTGAATAATTATTCGTTCAGATTGCGCACGGAATCCCGGACAATGATTTTATCCGATTTTACCACATATACCTTCTCTGACAAACAATTATTAATCTGTGCATCCAAAAGTTCAATTGCCTTTTCTCCCATTCCAACTTTGTCAATATCTATAGTTGTAAGCTTAGGCCGGCAGTATTCCGCAGCGGCTATGTTGTCTATAGAGGAAAATGATATATCATAAGGTATTTTATATCCCATATCATGCGCACAGTTCATGGCGCCAATAGCTAATATGTCACCTGCACAGAAAACAGCAGTCGGAATTTCATTTGAACTTAGGATGTTCTTCATGCAATTATATGCAGAAACATCATCATAAGCGTCACCCTGAATCCAGTCAGGATAAAAACTTAGTGAATGTTCGGAAATAGCCCTTTTATATCCATTAAAGGATGTAATATAAAAATCCGGTACTTTGCTCATGCCAATAAATGCTATTTTTTTGTGGCCGCACTCTATAAGATATTTTGTTGAAACATACGAAGATAGTTCGTAATCACTTTTAACGCTGACGTATTCAGGGTTTGCCTTCTGTGAGTCTATAACAACGTATGGAATTTTAATCTTATTTAATTCATACATTGTTTCATTGTCAATATCCTGCAGGAATATTACGCCATCTGCATTGTTTTGTTTTATTGCCTGCAGGAGCGGAGATTTTTCAAACGAACCCTCTTTCAACGAAAGCACAACACTATATCCAAGTTTGTACGCCTTTCCCACTATTCCGTTAATAATTGCGGAATAAAACAAGTTCTCCAGTTTGGAAATGTCATTGTCCAACACCAAAAAAATATTAAAACTCCGCTTTAATATCAGCCTGCGGGAATTTACATTCGGCGTATAATTTTCCCTTTCAATTATATCTAAAATTTTTTTCCTTGTTTCTTCACTGACACCTTTCTTGTTATTTAAAACGAATGATACCGCTGTAGTTGAAACTCCGGCCATCTCTGAAATCTTCTTAATATTTAACTTTCCCATATCTTACCTCATAATCATTCATTTATAGATCTCGTAATATAAACGTTTTAGTTTTTGTCAAATAATTTTAGCATAAAAAAACTAAAATGTAAAACAATGAATGGCTTTAAGCTTCTTAATATCCTACGTCTTTCCTTTTAGTTTTGTCTTTATTTATAATATTAATTACTTAATGGTTTTATATAACTTTGATAAAAATAAATCATTATATTATCCAGGTGGATAACTTAAATTCCACCTGGATATTACTTACTATTGAAAATAATCAACATTTCTTCCAACGTATAAGAACAAGTGTTGAAAATTCTTTATTTTCATTCTCCACTGCATATTCACCAAAGCATGCCGGAATTACGGCGCTTTGGAACAAATCAATATCACAGAAATGAAAATATTTTAAAAAGTCATTTTATTAATTATATATTTATAATTGTTGATTACTTGAATATTAAAAAACACCAGGGATAACAAAACAATCAAAAACCTGGTTTTGTTTAATACCGCTGGTGATTGGCACATTTTTAATATTTAGTTTTTGTATTGGATAAGGCAAAATTTATTTGCTAAATTTACTTAATCGGTTTATACTAATTACAGCCGCGCTGTTTCTTTTTGGAAGATCAACCCATATTCCTTCATTCATAAGTTGCTCTCCGCTTACAATCAGACTTTCCTTGCCAGGATTATTTTCGAATCTTATTTCATATGTACATTCAGGTTCCAGCTGACGAAGCCTGAACTTTTTTCTGTCCTCTACATCATTCAGTCTATATGCAAACAAAAGACTTGCTGTCTTTTGCATGTCTTGAAGCTGGAATGCAACCCATCCGCTCCTGTCTTCCTTTGGACGTACAGGAGTGAGCATGTGACAAACTGAGCTTATTATAAATTCTCTCCATTCCTTGAAAAAAGAAATATAACGGCTTAAACAATCAAGGTCTTTTTGAGGAAGGCTGGATAAATCCCCACTTACCCCGAATATACATGTCAGAGCAACAGCTGCGCTAAAATCAGCATCAACTGTAACAGAGGATTCCCATGTAGCTCCCCCCGGCGTCACAAGTGAAGCCGGAGCTGTACTTACAGAAGTTCCATAATCAGGGATTCCATTTCCTGCTGACCTAAGCACTGCCCACTTTTCCAACCGGCCTCCTGGTAATCTTAACATAGCCCCTTGATAAATACGCAATGTATCTATAGGATTCACGGTGTCACTCAAAAAATGTGCATCGTTATGCTTCAATGTATTTATATCGAGCCTCATTCCACCACTGGCGCAACCCTCTACGAAAAGATCCGGGTATTTACTGCGTATGGCATCCAAAAGATTGTACCATGATTTATAATACGAGTAGAATTCCTTGTCGGTTGGATCAATAGCAAGTTCAAAGTTGAAATCTATTTTTATCCACGCCAGTTTATATGTATCAACCAGTCTTGAAATCTCATTGAACATGTAATCATATACTTCAGCTTTTTCAAGATCAGGATAAAAGAATCCTGAGCCGTTATAAATAAACCATTCGGGGTGTTCTTTCACCACCGGTGCTTGCGGTCCAAATCTTTCGGGCTCCATCCAAAGTCCGAATCCCTTGTCCTCTGCCCGCACTTCTTCCGCAAATTCAGCCATTTTCCCCCTAAAAGCTGCGTTTTGCTTTTCTCTCCAGTCACCTGCCTGGGCGAACCAATCCCCCTCACCTGCTCCGTACCACCCTGCGTCTACAGTAAATACCTCACAACCAATACTCTTGGCAATTTTTAGCTGCTTCCTGAGTCTGTCAACGTCAAGAAACTCGAAATCATCAAACCAGGTATTATATACTACCGGTGCAGTTTTCTTTGAATCCTTAAACTTGTTTGTCAATAGATATCTTTGGAAATCCGGAGCTGCTGCTTCAATATTTCCTCCCGGCAATTGATGGAAAAGTATTTCCGGTAACTCAAATGAATTACCTGGGGTGAGTTCCATTCTAAGACTTTTATCTGATTGACCCATCTCTACAACAGCATATGGGAGTGAGTCTCCGGATGCAGTGTGAGCACTTGTCCTAATTACCCAGTTGCCTATGGGGAGGAGATGGAACGCTACGCCTTCATTACTCCCTTCATTTTTAATACATAGATACGGATTGGAACCCTGACATGTCCGGCCTCCTTCACAGCTTAATTCGATACTTCCATGATGAAGCTTTTGCCAAATACCCTGGTTTTCATTGCACCATATGCCTCTTTGGCTGTAAATCTCATAACACCCGGGAGAAAAAACGAATCTATACATATAGCTAAATACTGTTACACTCTTATCTCCCCCGTTTATAACACGGTCTTTACGGCTCCAAACACCAGTGTCAGTACAAAGGTTCCACATGCTTTCAAGCTTTAATTTTCCATCATTAGTTTCCCATACAAAGGAAATACTATTTCCGTCAAAAGCTGTGTTTACTAATGATAGATTGTTGCTATCAAAAATCCCTGTATCCGTCCGGAGATAAACAAGGCCCCTTGCCCTTGGAGCACCTGTATCATTACCGGCCAATCCGCAAGTAAGTCCAAAGAGGTTTTGAATATAGACTCTATTATCATGTTTTACAAAAATTGTTGATTTGCCTCCTGGAATAGGGAAGCTGAATTTTTCAGTTCTGTTGTTTTCAAATTCCTTATCCAAAATTCTCCCTCCTAATTCAAAATGCTTTTAATTATTATTTAATCTTATTGTTAACTATCTTACCTTCACTAAAACAACAGGATCTAACGACATGCTTTCCGCTATCTTTTCAGCTTTATTCCCTTTTCCTATATCTTTTATCCATGCAAGGTCAAATGTAAATTCCATAACCCCATTGCTGTCGGCAACGAAATTGGTATCCCAGGTATTATCAAAAATCATGGCATACATATCTTCCATATTACCTGGCAAGCTGCTGATCTTTTCTGCAAACACCGGCCTGCCGAAATTTATCATCGGGCTGTCCTTTGCTGACCATATCCAGTTGCCTTTATCCGTTTTATAATGAACCCATCCGTCAATGGCATAATAATCCATACATGTCCCGGGTATTTGTCCTTCACCCGGAGTGAAAACATGTCCGCCATTGCTGATAAACACTTTCGCATCCTTACATCCGAAAGGAAATTTCACAAAAAATACTTCCGGTTCTGTGGATGACCGCCGGTTAATCGTGAGCTTAAGTCTTGCCCTTGGTTCGTCTTTCCAGATTTCCAGTGTTCTCTTTCCCCAGATTAGGGAAGAGTGGCTGAAGCACTGTTCAAAGACCGTCATATAATTGTTGTCAAATATTATTTGGGCATTCTCATATTTGGAGTTTTCCTTTCTTAACAGTTTCTCAGCTTTCTTCCTTCTCTCAGCTTCTTCTTTAATATTAAATATGTCCTTAATCAACCATCTGGGGGCAAAGCCCTCGGGACTTAATGACAGGAATTCTCCAAAACCTTCTCTGAACAGGGGTAAAGTCATCTGTTTCCATTTAACCTGTGACACCCAGCCGTTTTTATCATACTTTATCTCTAAAGCATCGTTATCCGGGACAGAATTGCACTGTATTGCAGTTTCACCGAACTCCATTAACTTAATACGCTTTGTGCTTTGGGGTCCTATCCTGCCGGCCCAGAACCTTACCTTTCTTCCCTCGACATTATCACTGAATGTATGCGATACATTATATTTACTGAAATCATCAGGTGAATTAGGCCTTGAAAAGTTCTCCTCGCCTTTTTCGTAAATGATTTTCCTGACCTCGCCTGTTTCACAGTCTTTTACACATGTGTATTTTCCTCTTAAACAATCAACGGGCAGAACTATCCAGTCGGATACGCTATAATCTGAAGTATTGGTAATATAAATTCCGTCCTCAGCATCG
Source organism: Clostridiaceae bacterium (assembly GCA_012840535.1). GTDB lineage: Bacteria > Bacillota > Clostridia > Acetivibrionales > DUMB01 > DULF01. The sequence goes on along the minus strand of DULF01000025.1, from coordinate 13,872 downwards.
GCAAATTTTTCCCTGGCTTTACCGGCCAGCATAAACTCTGCAAGTGCCAGTGCCCTATAGGCAAAACTGCTTTTTTCAGCCATTTTCCCGCGTGAATCAAAGCTGTAAGGATATGCTACACTTCCCCATGAGCCCCATGTATGCTCATCAAACAGGCATAGTTCCTCCAGCACTTTTATTTCCATGTTCCCATCATGCTTATAATCCCTGAACGGTAGCGAATTTGCTGATTTCAGTACTCTTTTGGCCTTTCTCGCAGCTGCCATGTCCACAGGTGCTGAAATACTTCCTCTTGCCCACCAGTCAATCCATTCACCTTCATACTGACATAAGCCGTCACCAATTTCATCTTCAAGTTCCTTAAGCACCGCCGTCGGTGTAGTAATCCTTATCTCCGGCTTTAACCCCATTGCATTCCACTCCGCAACAAATTCGGTTATATGCAAAAACGGCGGGTCATTATCCAGTCTCCATTGATTTGTAAGAGAAACCGGCAAGATTTCATATTCATAACCTCCACTGGTTGAGAACTGTGTATTTTCAGCCTGACTTGCCTGTTTATTTTCTATTCGCATGCCGGGCTCCGCTACAAGCATCTTAATATTCTCAATGCACCTTTCATATGCTTTTAAAATTTCATCCTTTCCTGTCGGAAATATATCTCCTCTTTCAGGTTTTCTGTATCTTAAATCAGCGGCAGCAGGTACAGGACCTTTACGCCAGTTGTCATTAAACAAATAATGAGCGTTGGAGTAACCTGCGTTCACCCATACAAAAATGTCTCCTCCTTCGGGCATTTTCCATTTGAACGCAGACGGCTGCTTAAAAGGTACACTTCCAAGATAACTGTTAGGGCCTGTCCATAAATACCTGATTCCTTTATTATATGCCCTCATTGCACATGCTAGAGGAACTCCGTTTACGTCAGTCTGCATTCCGGAGCGAATTTTAAGTTTTTCCCATAAATCATCCGGTATCCAGTTAAAAAACTTGTCCCACTGTTCCTCATTCATAAACGGAGTACTATTAAACGCAAAACCGCAAACCTCCAATTGACCTGTTTCAATCGCTTTTAGCAAGGCTTCCTTCCTTGAGTCGCTGGCCTCTTGCCACCATTGTCTTATAGGATGTAAAACCTCTATTGTCCAACAGAACCTCTCTCCAGGTTTGTTGCCGGCGGTGGCAGCAATTGCATCCAAGGCTATATCTATATATTTTTTGTGAAGTTCCTTTACCACTTCAGGATGATCAGTATATCCCAGGTCCGTATGCGAGTGATGTATAATATCAATACGTTTTACTTTCATGCCTGTTTCCTCCTTTTAATAAACTCTGCGGGGGTTATGCCTGTTACCTTCTTAAATGTGCTTCTGAAATAATCAATATCCTTGTATCCACATTTATGTGCCACTTCATAAATCTTACAGTCGCTTGTTACCAGCAGCTTTCCTGCTTCTTCAACCCTTACCCTGTTTACAAAATCTGAAAATAATTCCCCTGTCTCTTCCTTGAATATACGCCCAAGATATGCCGGGTTTAAATAAAAATGTTTTGCCACGGATTTTAAAGTCACATTTTTACTATAGTTTTCTCTTATATATTTAACTACTTTATCACTAATACGCTCATGTTTATCCTCTCTAATACTAGATAAATAATCTATAATTCTTACAGTAAAACCTATAATCGTCTCTTCAATTTCTTCAATTGTTTCAGAAGAAGATATGGTGCCAAGTACCTCCTCTTCATTTGGAAAAGCGTCAATGCTTTTATTGCCGTATTCTTTCACCACACTAAACAATATAAAGAATAAATCTACACATCCCTGGATAATGGAAGTTTTTCCAAAACCTTTTTCTTTAATTGTTTCAAAGTATTTTTTTATTTCCCCTATGCTGCTTTCCTTATTTAACAACATTACACTATGCCTGATTTTTTCCGAGTCCGGTATTGAAATCCCTGATTCATCCGGATGCTTATTCTGAATATTCTCATAGAAAATTATAGATCCTTTTCCACATAGAAATTTTTCTTTCAGTGCTTTGACAGATTCACTGTAGGACTTGCTGATTTCCATGATGCTTCCCACACTTGAGCCGATTCCTATCGTAACAGAAAAATCAAGGAATTTTTTAACACAATCCCTGATTTCAGCAGCAACAAGTTTAATACAATTTTTATCAATCTCATTATCGTTAGTGATTATAACCTGTCTATTGCTCCTGTCATGAAATGTTATGATATTGCTATATTTTTCTAATAACTCTTCACAGATATTATTAATTGAAAATCTCCTGTATTCCAATTCTTCGCCATCCAAATCACTGCTTCCATCAATTTCAACAGTCGTTACCCTGTATGGCTTATCTGAAACGGAAATATTTAAAAAGCGAGCCTTTTCAAGAAATTCTATTATTGTTATGCTGTTATTGATTAAACGGTTAAAAAGATTATCCTTCATTAGTTTTTCGCTCTCGTTGCTGTTTATGGACCTGATTATTGTATGGTCAATGTCCCGTACAACATCCTTTAATATTGAAACAATATCACTCTCCCTGATGGGCTTAAGAATATAGTCATATACGCCATACTTAAGGGCTTCTTTGACATATGCAAAATCATTATATCCGCTTATTATTATAGTTTTTATATTTAATCCCATTTCGGTGATTTTCTTAATCAGTTCAAGCCCACTCATTTTAGGCATTTTTACATCAGTAATTAGAATGTGTGGTTTGCATTCCTGTATAAGTTTAAGGGCACTTTCCCCATTCTCGGCTTCTCCTATTATCTCAAGTCCAAGGCTCCTCCAGTCGATTAAGACTCTTAAACCTTGCCTTATTATCATCTCATCATCTACTAGAAGCACTTTATACATATTTCTTATCACACCCCTAAATATTATAAACCGATGTTTAACAAAGCTGGACCCGTTGATATTACCTGATTTATAGTAACTGGAAACAAGCAACTTCACCTTCCAACCTCAAAACCTGCTAAAATAGAGATTTAGAAATCAGGATTGAATATTTCACCCACCGCTTCAACCATAGCCCTGAAATTTTCAGGCTTAATTGGAGGGTTGACTTCACTGGAAGTCCCAACAAACATCCCTCCGGTTTTATATGCATCAGTACACATAATATGTCTTCGGATCTCCTTCCGTACATCTTCCGGAGTGCCGCGTTCCATAAGTTCTACACCATCTACTCCTCCTGCCCAAACCATATCAGGCCATGTATTCTTAAGCTCGACAATATCCATTCCACAATTTGGTTCAAGACAGTAAAACCCGTCAACACCGCATTGTATCAAATCAGGTATAACCTTTTTATAATTTCCGTCACTGTGATATATTACCTTTATACCATGGTTATGCCATGCATCTGTTAACATTTTGACATAAGGAAAAAGTTGTTTTTTTAGAAATTCAGGACTAAATATGGGGCCCTGTTTTGTAGCAAAATCTTCAGGTATCAATATAACAGGGGACAACTCACGGTCAGCAACAGCATTTACACGCATTATTTCCCTGCGGGTAGATAATTCCATAAACTCTGTCATCTCATCAGGATAATCCAGATAAAAGTAAGTGAATAGTTCTAATCCCATGCTGTCATATACTGAACAGAACCCTGTCCAGCTGAAATTCATAATAACAGTCTCTCCAACCTTGCTCTGCATTTCCTGCATCTGTTTGTGATATTCTTTTCTTTCTTTTTCTTCATCAAATTTTTCTTTCTTAATCTTCTCAACTTTTGCCGAAAGCCATCTTCTTGCACCTTCAACATCATTAAACGGACGGCTGACGTGCCAAGAAGTCCAGTTGTCATTCTGTCTTACAAATCCATCTTCATCAATTACCTGTTCAGTACCCAGAGGGTTAACCAAAGGAAAACAAATATCCAAGGTTTTTCTGATAACATGACCAATATCTTCGGTATTATAATTAAAACCATTGACACTTTTACCAGTGTAATGAGAAATTATTTCCTGATTATAACTTAATTGGTCGAGAAGTGCAACCCGGTCCACCGGCTGGTGATTTAATGTACGTTCAACCCTTTCTCTCTTTGTCAGAATATCTGCAGGAAAAATCTTTTCAAATCCCAAATTGTTAAAGTATTTTTTGTATTTTCCATTATATACCACCTCTGAACCGTTTGTTTCAATTTTACTTCTCCGGATATTAGCAATTAATGTTCTACCGTACGTCTACATTATAAGGCAAAGTAATACTTACATCAGTACCTTCCCCAGGAAAGCTATTTATTTTTATCCCATACTGGGAACCGAAATAAATCTTTATTCTTTCATTAACATTCCTAAGCCCTATTTTATATGAACCAACAGGCTCATCATCACTGTATATTTCTGACCTTATGCTTTCAAGTTTTTCAGCGCTCATACCCGGCCCATTGTCTATTACATGTATTACAACAAGGTCGTCCTCTTTTGAAGCTTTTATTACTATTTGTCCTCCCTTCTCCTTACATTCAATACCGTGTGCCACTGCATTTTCAATGATGGGCTGAAGAATAAGTTTGATAACCTTGACATTCTTCACCTTTTCACTAATTTCATATATGGTTTCTAGCCTGTCTTTCAATCTAATCTTTTGCAGATCCAAATATGACATTGAGTATATAAGTTCTTCTTCAAGCGTTACTATTGATTCCCCGCTTTTTACATTCCATCTGAATATACCCGCCAGAATTCTGATCATTTCTGCAGCTTCGGCAGTTTCACCTAAAAGAATGTTAATCTTAATCGCTTCAAGTGTATTAAAAAGGAAATGGGGATTAATTTGCATTTGCAGCGCTTTCATTTCGGCGTTTTTTTCCCTTATTTCAAGTTCCCTGTTTTTCAACTCGGTAATATATACTCTGTCAATAAACTCTTTCAGCCTGACACACATTTTGTTGAAACTGGCTGCCAATTGTGCAAGTTCATCATCGCCCTTAACTTCGACCCTTGTATCAAGCTTACCTTCTCCTATCAGTTCAATGGATTGCGCCATTTTTCTCACCCGATTGGCGAAAAGTCTTGAAATGGCTGTAAAAGAGAGTATAACCGCAATTATACTGACAACCATTACAAAAATCAAATCTGCTTTTATTCTGCCGATCCCTCTCAACAGATCATTTTCTGAAATCAAATAAAGAACTTTTCCTTCAATCAGTTTCGAGTTAAGGATATATAAGTAATGATTTTCTCCATTTAATAGCACCTTTTCTCTGTGAACATTTTCACCGTTTACTACTGTATTGAAATCTATGTCTATTCCTGTGGAGGAAACAAAACTTTTCCCTATCATAGTCTCTCTCAAATCAAAGTATACATTTGAATCCTTGTCCAAAAATATTACATTTCCGTTCAATTCATTTCTGTACTGTTTAAAAATATCCCTGAATATGTTAATTCCCACATCAACCAATACAAAAGCGCGTCTCACTTGAAAATCAATATCTATTATATTCCTGGCAAGAGTTATGGTATAGTCCGTGTAATTTATATAATAATCAGGTTTGCATATAGGTGATATGAAAAGTCCGTACTCCTTCTGCTTTATGTTGTCAAGATACACATACTTGTTAAAATCATATGTAGTTTTCACCCCTGGATACCATGTGCTGTATATACTGTTTGAAGTATACTTATAAAGAATTACTCCTACTATGTTGGAATTAGAATTTTTCAGGTAAGCAAGCTGCCTGGTTATGGCATTTTCATTTCTAACCTTATCAATATCAGTTTTAACGCTCTCATCTCTTAAATAATGCACTATATTATAGTCAAAATACTCTGCCGTATACAGGTTCTTAATTTTCTCATCTATTTGCTTTATACTGTTTTCCAGGTTATGGTTAATCTGCAAAAGCGTGCTTGCGGCATAAATGTTATTTCTATCAAGCATCATACGGTACAACTGCTGAGTTATGATAAATCCCAACATGGTAAATGCAAAAACGAAGAGGATAATATAAGGCAATAACAACTTTGCAAACACACTTTTTTTGATTGCACTAATTATCATGCAAACTACTCTCCTAGAATTTTGTTAATCTCCGTTGCCTTATTATGTTAACTCTCTTTATACTACATCTTTACCGCACCCGCTGTCAATCCTTTAATAAACTGCTTTTGCATCAGTACAAATAATACTATTACAGGTAATGCAGCCATCACCATAACTGCGAATATCAGATTAAACCTTGTAGTATATTTACCTGCAAAAGAATAGATGGCAACGGTTACAGTCTTTTGACCATCGGCTCCTCCTAGTATAAATAATGGGGTAAGAAAATCATTCCATATTCCCAAGCCTGAAAAAATTATAGCTGACCCGGTGCAAGGTTTTAACATTGGAAATATGATTTGCCAAAATGTTCGGAAATAGCTCGCCCCGTCAATACTGGCCGACTCTTCCAACTCTTTTGGTATTGTATTTATAAAACCTATGTAAATAAACATGAGAAGCGGAACCCACCAGCTTCCTGCATAGGTAAGAAAAAGACCCAAATAAGTTCCGTTCAGTCCAAACCTCATTAGTATTTTAATCAAGGATATCAGGCTTAGTCCGGAAGGAATCATAATTCCAATTATCAAGAAAACATATATTATAGAATTTAATCGAGTTTTAAATCTTGCAAACGGATAAGCGGCAGTAGCAGAAAGAAATACTAAAATAACCACTGACACAAATGTAATAAATACGCTGTTCTTGTATATTGCTAAAAAGTCAGTCCTTTCAAACACTTCTATAAAATTCCCGAAATACAGGTATGTGGGAGGTTTTAACGGGCTCTTTGTCATATCGCTATACGTTTTAAATGCATTGACAAATGCAGAGTACATTGGCACCGCAAACAAAACTGCAATTATTGCAATAACGAGGTCAAGTACAGGCACTCTCCTTTTAGTTGATTTCATATTAATACTCAACCTCCCTTTTCCTTAAATATTTTGTCATTACAAGTGAAACTATAGCTGTGGCTATAAACAACACAACCGCCTGTGAAGATGCAACTCCCTGCCTTGATGCCCGTGTTGCCTCATAAACCATGCTTACAACAATAGTTTCCGTCCTAAAACCTGGACCGCCACCTGTAAGAGCCTGTATCTGATCAAATGTATTTACTGACATTATCGTACCTAATACAACACATGTAGTGACTCCTGGTGCCAAAAGTGGAAGTATCAGATTCTTAAACTGGGACACGCGGCCGGCTCCGTCAATCTTACATGCTTCAATAAGCTCATTTGGGATGGTTTGCAGATTTGCAAGGTAGATTACCATATAAAAGCCTAATCCCTGCCATATAAGTATAAATATTAATGAATACATTACAACTTTCGGGTCACCGAGCCAATCCTGCTTTAAGTTTCCTAACTTAAGGAAATCAAGGATATTGTTTATGATTCCGCTTGAATAACTCATCATATAAGACCACATGTATGAAACTATTATCGGGCTTAAAACCTGAGGGGTAAAAAATACGCTGCGATAAAAACTTTTAGCCCTTCTAAGGTTATCAAGCGCTATAGCAAGAAATATTGCACAAATATTGACTATAGCTACATTCGCAATAGTAATTATAGTTGTGTTCTTTACTGCATTTAAGAATCTTTCACCTGTAAATATATCAATATAGTTCTGTATTCCTACAATATTGTATTCTTTTGAAATTCCATTCCAATCAGTTAAGCTGTAATAAAACGAAAAGCATGCAGGCAATATTGTAAATAATATATAAACCAATAACGCCGGTCCATAGAAAGAAAATGAAATTAGATTAAGTTTTTTATTTTGAGAAAAATTTTTAGCATGCATTGTATCACCTTAAGTTGTGCGGCATATAGCTAAATAGCTTAGCTATATACCGCAATAATTTGAACAATAATATTTAAGTATTTTACTCCCTTGTTGCCTGGAGCTTGTCATATTCTTCGTCCAATTTTTGGAGAGAAGAAACAATATCTGCTCCTGCTGCTATATCCTGGGATATTTTTACGCAATAGTCATATGCCCCCGGAGGTGGTGCATTGTCTCCCCATTGTGCATAGGTCCAAATGTATCCGTCCATTCCTTGCACTTTGTTAATAATTTCCTGAAGCAGGGGATCCATATTCATTTCAACTGCAGCCTTTATGTCCGGAATCAATGACATTCTTTCACATGTAATTCTAACTGCTTCTGGGTCTGTAGTAAGCCATTTATAAAATGCAAGCACTTCTTCAGGATGCTCTGTTTTTGCATTTACCGAGAAGGAATTTCCCAACGCTTTCAAATAACCTGGACTGCCGTCTTCTGTGGGAAAAGGAAACCAGCCTACATCAACATTGGATTCCAGATTCGCCAGGTCTCCAATAAACCAGTTGCCCATTGGGAACATTGCAGCCTTGCCTGTAGCAAACATTTCCTCACACTGCTGGTAAGTCAAACCCATAAATCCCTTTCCAAAATAGCCTTTGTCCCTCCAGTCTATGAATTTCTCATAAACCTTTATCACTTCAGGTGAATTATACTTGACCTCTCCTTTAAGCCTCTGGATTTCCCAATCCGGGTTCTTAAATACCACATCTGTAGTCAGCATGAATCCATGAAGGAAAAAGTCTCCAACCCATGCATCTTTAAAACCTATAACTATAGGTGTAATTCCATCAGCTACAAATTTATCACATATAGCCGTTAATTCATCCTGTGTCTTGGGTTCACTCAGCCCACGTTCACTAAACATTTGCTTATTGTAGAACATGCCGGCTATCTGCTGGTTGTTCATAACCTGGTAGTATTTCCCTTTATAAGCATTATATTTAGTAGATGGTGCTGCATCCACTATATCCTGCGGTAGTTCCATATACGCGCCTGCATCAACAAATGCTGAATCTAATGTATTCATAAAGAATACATCAGGCAAATCATTTGTCGCAAGTTTTGCTTTGTAGTATTCTATCTGAGGCACTCCCGCAAAAGACTCCGTTTCAATTGTTACGCCTGGATTCTTATCCATGTATATTTCTGCCAGCTGGTCAAGCAAATCCTTTGGATAAGATTCTTCAGGAGCACTAAGAGTAATTTTTACACTTTCAGTTGTTTTGTTTTCTGAACCTTCAGAAGTTGTCGATTCTGCAGTTTTATCTTCGGTTTGTTTTGATGAGCCGCTGTTGCCTCCACAACCTGATAAAACCATAACCAAAGCTAACAAAACTGCCATGAGTAAAGCGACTTTTTTCATTGATTTGACCTCCTTTTATTAATTGTTTGACATAATCAAGAAAATATTATGTAGTTTAGTTGATTATGCTTAATAACAAAACTCGAGATGCAAACATCAAGTTTATTATAGGACACAGTGCTGAAGATATAAACCTGTCAATTTATCAAAAAAAGCAGGGTAAATTATACTTTTTTGCATCAGGCACTACGTCCCAATTCAATGAACCTATTCAGTCTTGCAAGTGTTGTGCCTGGTGTAACGGGACTTCCTGTACTTATAACATACCTGCCGTATTTTTTTGCCTTTTGTGCCATTTCACTTACAACTTTTCTTAGTTCTTCATCACTTGTAATTTCCAGGTCGTCATAAGGATTCAGATTAGTAAAAAGGCACATTTTGCCTGCAAGTTTTTTTGAAACATCTTCATAATCATTAGTAAACCCCTTCATACTTGCTTCCATAATCATAGCATCAGCACCCGATGAAGCAATCAGGTCCACCCTGTCTGAAATTCCTCCGAAGTATATAACAACCGCTTTCTTACCCAAGCGGTGGATTTCCTTTATTTCTTCCTTTATGTATGGGAGTGAGCATTTTTCATACATTTCCGGTGAAATCATATCACAGGTAGTCATTGCGTCATCAATATAAATTGCGTCACCTCCACTAGCCGCCAGCATCCTTATTCTTTCAATATTCTGTTCAAGGAGCTTTTTGCTTAAATATTCAATTAATGCAGGATTGTCATATACCATTGTAAAAAGGTTTGTAAGTCCTACATACCAGCTGCACAAGTAAAAAACGTTCAATATGCCTCCCGATAGAATAAATCTTTCATTTCCAAGCTCCTGCACGCATGCTTTGATGTAGTCCCCCTGCCCCCTTGCCAGCTGAGTTTCAGCGCTTTCGATTTTTACCATCTCATTTATATCACCTTTATCAAATACAAACTGTTTTTCGTTTGGAACACTGTCCGCTCCATGGAGAATTAATGCTAGCTTCTCATATTTATCTTCTTTTTTAAAATGAAAGAAGGGTTGTCCGTCTTTAATTACAACTTCAGTATTCTCGCGAAATTCTGTGGTATCTTGTCCCGGCCTGTATCTGGCAGGTTGAAAGATGTCAAAGGGCAGTTTTTGATCGAAAGCTCTGTAATATTTCCCATGTTCCTCAGGTTTCAGGAGCCATTCATAAAACCTCCAGGTGGGTTCGCCTGTCAGTTCTGTCCAGTGGTCTTCGTGTGCCAGCATTACATATGGGACGGCAACAGGATTCCTTTCAGGCTTCCTGCCCTCCAACACGGAATATATTATATTTTTTGATGTAATTTTGCCATTCTTATTGTTCATTATTTATCCTCCCCCCTATTAGAAAATTCAACAAAGGTTCTCTCAATTTTTCTAAACGTGGCCTAATTGGTGCTGATATCGTGGAAATGCCCATTCTAGCTCATCCCAGCAAAAGGGCATACAATCAAATAGCGCCCGGCAATTATTCCTTTCACAACAACGCTGTATAATGCTGAATATTTTCCTTAATTTAGAAACATCTATTGAAGGATCGATATTCCATATATCCAGTTCCTTTGCACCTTCTTCCAATGCTCTGTCAATCCTCTGTTCAATAACGTCAAATGATTCTCCCATAAGTTCAAGAGGGTTAATCATGGCAGAAAAACATGCATCTGGCATTTCACGCAATACCATTGCTATATCACTTGTGTAAGACGCTTCAATTTTATATACTTCGGGTACCTTTTTGTACGCATAAATATATTTGTCTACAGGCACATCACAGTGATGGAGCCTTACAGCTTTCTCCCTTCCTGTAACAACTTTTGATATATTTGCCACCTTGATGTCGTAGTCAAGTATAATTTCCTCGTATAGTGAAGGTGATATAAGCGTAACGTTGCAATCGGCTATCAGAAGCTCATCCATTTTAAATTGTTTGCCTAAAAACAAATACCCGCTAATAATAGTTTCAGTTACAACATCAAGAATATGCCGTGCCAAACCTTTATCCTCAATCAGATCAATATAAAAGTCCTCTCCTCTAATTCTCACGGCAATATTTGTCGGACCCTCCAGATCCATACCCTGATCCGCACTTCCATAACGCTTAATTAGCTCTTCCTTCCTTTTTATAATCCATTCTCCCGCCGGGCTGTCAGCCACGTTTACCGGTTTTAAAGCTTTTATGGTTTCAATGTCCATTTTTTCTGCTGCATACCCGCCTACATCCTGGCAGGTTAACTTTGCTCCAAGTACATATGGAATAAAATCCATACCCCATTTTAAAACCATATTTACATACCTGCCGTCCATTACAGGCCTCTCTTCACCTACTCCAAATTCACCAAAGTTTTCAAACAGAAACTTCTTTCGCATAAGGTACATCCATTCAAGGGAATCATCGCACGCTTTTTCAGGACGTTTAAACATACAGTGAAAGTATTTCTCCCACCATTCCCACATAAAATATATACTTATTCTAACCTCTCGCATGGCTAACTCTTCCTCCTCAAATATCCCTATATTTCCTTGCTGTGTTTATCATAGCTATAAGATTTTCTTTCGGTGTATTAAATGCAATGGGAGCCCCCGTGCACATAACAAACCGTTTTTTATTGTCCAGTTCTTCTATTTGTTTTTCAGTTTCCTGTTCAACTTCGTAAATGGTACCGTGCAATAAAGTTGTTTCCCCTGATATGTTTCCAAAGACGGTAATTTTATCATCCAGCTCTCTTTTTATCTCTGCTGCATTAAGAATGTAACCTTTTCGGGATTCTTCCACCATTATTCCGTCTATATCCAGTTGTTTAAAATATTTGAGCAGCGGATTTATATTCCCCCAAAAACACATTACCGGAATAAGTCCTATTTCTTTTATTCCCCTGTAATAATTTTTTTGTGCTTCAAATAATAAACTTTCATATAACAAAGGCGAAACTAAGTCTGAAGACAGATAAGCCTCTGTAGTTATATGGGCATGAGCGCCGTATTTTACCAAAGCCCTGTGATAATCAAGTTGTTTATGGTAAGATTTATACAAAAGGTATGCCATCATATCTCTTTTCTCCAAGGAGGCTATCATTGCCTCCTGGAACCCACCTAAAAAGCCTTTATCATCAAACACATCATTCACAGGTGCTGCATTGTGCAAGGCTATAAATACTTCATCTCCATATTTTTGAGACAGTATCCTGACATGGTCAAATCTTTGCTCTTTAGAATATTCTTCAGGGTCAGGGTAACATTCTTTGACAAAGGTGTCTATCACATTTTTGCTTTCTAAACGTCTAAGCTCTTCCATTAATTCCTTATATTTTGGATGTCTCATTTTATCCTTCGGATACACGCACGGACCTTCTGAAAGGTGAAAAAAGTCCGGTTTAAACGTTTGATAGAAATTACTCTCAATATCAGCTAATTCTTCTCCCCCAATGGACCATGCCTTATCTTCCTCATCATAGCCGTTTATTACACCGGCTAATTGAAATTTATATAAGCCCCATGCATGCAATCCAACCGGCAAAACGTCAGTACTCTCGCCTTTTAACGCTTTAATCATTCTTTCTTTTGAATTCACTCTTAACCACTCTAACCCTTATCTAAAATGTTAACATATAGTGCTAATTTAGTTTTTAATAGTTACCATATTTCATTCCTGCGTTAACCAGTTCAAATATATTTTCAAAGGGAGTCCCTTCAACTACACTGTCACCGGTTCCTAATATGTACCCCCCATTATATGCAGCATCTTCTATACATGCTTTAACCTGCTCGCTTATTTGAGCCCTTGTTCCTTTTTTCAATACATTAATCGGATCAATATTGCCTTTTAATGCAATTTTATTTCCAATTTCCTTCTTTACTTTGGATAAGTCATCTACATCTCCATTAGCAGTCGGCCTTTCAAGGCTATCTACAAGATTGACACCGGTATCTGCAATCATATTCAATAACCTCCTGCATTTTCCATGCTGGTGTAAATGCAATACCAATCCAAACTCTTTAGCTTTCTTCGATATTGCAGATAATAGAGGCACTTCCCACTTTAAATAATAATTTGGACCCAGTACCCCGCCATCAGAATAGCCACAATTAATAAATACACAATCCAGTCCCTCAACACTGCTAAGCCTTTCAATCTTTTTACACATATAATCAATATATTTGGTGTGAAGTTCTCTTATATAATCCTCGTAATCAAATAAATCAATAAGCGTCTGGCTAATATTCCCTTCCCTTGCAAATGCAAGATAGCTTATAAAAAGTTCTCCAAGGTTGGCACTTACCAGTCCATTATCTCCTACAATTCTTAAAGCTCTATTTATCGAGTTGGTTTCTTGGCTCCATGGGTCTGTCAACGTCGCTTGTATATAGGCGGGCATATCCTTTACAAAATTTTTGACCGGATGTTTTATGCACCATCCATCGTATTCTTTATTAGTACGTCTGATTTCATAAAGAGTGCCCTTACGGGTATTAATAATTATTTCTGTTTGGATTGTCTCCGCGTTAAGGTAATAAGACTTTTTTAAGATTTTAAAATTTTCTCCTTCTGTAGGTTCATCAAGCCCTACCAGTATCCATGGGTCACATCCGAAATACTGCTGTGTCTCAAACCATGCTTCTATAAAATCTTT
>DULF01000214.1 GCA_012840535.1 Clostridiaceae bacterium | reverse complement strand
GATGAAAATCATTAAAAAATTCTATAAAATAAACTATTCAAAATCAGGTTAAACGCTGATTTGTTCTATAATTTCAGCATTCATGGAAATTACTTTTGCAAAGTGGAATTTACCTTTTCAATTGACCGCCCTATAATATGTAATAAATTCAACTTACGTTATTTACCCTTCGAAAAATCAAAAAAGCCCCTTATATTGCCCGTTATTTCCCGAATGCTCATTTTCCGTTTCTACTTTTTTGGCTTTCCAGAATCTTCTTTAATTTTTGAATATCTTCATAATATATATCTTTAAGACTTTGATTATATATAACGCTTGCAGGGTGATACAATGGAAAAAGGCTCACTTCGAGGGGTGTCCCCTTTTGATTGTCAATTTTACACTCCTCTTTGGAGGGTGTTACCGTCTGGATGGATACCGTCATAAGCTTACCATGGACATCGCCAATGCTGATATTACTGTCAGACAATATTGATTTTAAAGGTACATTCCCCAATGTCACAACATATTCCGGTCTTATGATGCATATCTCCCTTAAAAGGTATTCCCTGTTGAGTTTTATTTCTTCTCTTGTCGCAGGCCTGTTAACCGTCCTCCCCGTTTGGGGATTTATCTTTGAAAGCCTGTACTTTATTGCATTGGTAATATAAATTGATTCCCTGCCAATATTAAGTATTTCAAGAAATTCGGACAGATTCTTTCCTGCCGCTCCGACAAAAGGCTTTGACAACCTGACTTCATCTTTTCCAGGAGCTTCCCCGACTAGAAGCACCCGGGAGTTTATATTTCCATCACCTAAAACAATTTCTTTTCCGTCAAACTTCTTTTTATACTCTTCATATAACTGGTTCAGCTTTTCTTCCTTTGTCACTGTTAATCTCCTTTAAAACATTGCTTTATTTCATCAAGCTTCTGCTTTATCTTCTTAAAATCTTCCCACATTAATATCTTTTTTGATTGGTCCCTCAAAAGCGCCGCAGGATGAAAAGTAGGCATAATGAAGAAACCCTTTCTCTCTACCCACTGGCCTCTTATCTGTGTAATCTTTATGTCTTTGCCTATAATATGCTTTGCAGCGGTAGCCCCTAAGCACACAATAATTTTCGGTTTGATAAGCAAGACCTGGTTTCGCAAGTAATCAAGGCACGCTTCCGCTTCCTCATCAAGCGGTACCCTGTTGTTAGGCGGCCGGCATTTCACAATGTTTGCTATATAATAGTCTTCTTCTTTAAACATAAGCGCAGACAACAGCAGATCAAGCAGCTTGCCTGCAGGTCCGACAAAAGGAAGCCCCTGGATATCCTCCTGCTCGCCGGGTCCTTCACCGACAAACAGTATTGTAGCCCTTTTATTACCCCGACCGATAACTACATTTGTCCTGGTATTGCTAAGTTCGCATTTTCTGCAGTTCTTACATTCTCTTATTAGTTCTTCCCAGTCAAGCATAGCCTTTATTCTCCTGTTATGATTTACCGGTAGAAAAGCTTTCGTGGAAACCATCCACAGTTTCGTTATATAGCCATATATGGTCCACGTTATACAGCAATACTGTTTATGATGCTCTTCATTACATCCCCTGCGTTTCCTTTTATCACCAACCTGGCTACATTGTCGTAAGGAGTGGGGGATTTATTTATCAGGATCAGCTTATCGCCCCTGTAATAATTAATGAGTCCCGCAGCAGGGTAAACGACCAGGCTTGTTCCAATAACAATCAGTACATCGGCTGCTTTGATAAAAGCTATAGACTTATTCAATACATCATGGTCGAGCGCTTCCTCATATAATACCACATCAGGTTTTACTATGCCACCGCATTTATTGCACTTTGGCACAGGCTTTCCTTCATCCATTATGTAATCAAGATCAAAAGCCGCTCCGCACTTCATGCAGTAATTTCTGTAAACCGAGCCGTGCAACTCCAATACGTTTTTTGAGCCTGCAAGCTGATGCAATCCATCAATATTTTGCGTTATAACCGCCTTTAACTTCCCAATTTCTTCGAGCCTGGCAAGTCCTATATGGCAGTTATTTGGCCTGGCATCCCGGTAAATCATTTTGTTTTTATAAAAATCGAAAAACTCTTCAGTGTGTTTCATAAAAAAGGTGTGGCTTAACATGTATTCAGGCGGATACTTATATTTCTCATTTTCTCTGTAAAGTCCGCCTGCTGACCTGAAATCCGGGATATTGCTTTCAGTAGACGCCCCGGCTCCGGTAAAAGCCACAATGTTGGAAGAATTCTTAATAAAATTAATAGCTGTTTGTAAATTATCCATACTCACTACTTCCTTTTATGTCAATATAATTTCCATAAAAGTATCTACTCATGAAGCATTCATATTACTACTGCCTATATTATATATTACATCTAAGTTTCCATATATTCAAGGCTTTCAAAGGCTTTCACCGGTTGCTGCCTGGCTTCGCCGTGCTTTACAAGCATCATGAAGAACAAGGCAGCAATTGTTGCTATACTTGAATATATGAACATAAATCCGTCTCCAAGAATATCCTTCAGGAAACCGTACAGGATCGGACTAACAATCGCAGACATCATGGAAAAGAAATAATAGTAACCTGTATACTTTCCTATTCCACGGTTAGATGTCATTTCAACCACCATCGGATAGGAATTTATGTTTATAAGAGCCCATCCGATTCCCCCTAAACCCATAATGACATATATTACACTTATCGTCTTTATAAAAATCATGCTGACAAATGCTGATAAAAGTATGATAATTCCTGCCATGATTGTCTTTTTTCTGCCCAACTTTCCTGCAATCAAACCTGCCGGTATGCAGGAAATAAGGAACAATGCGGAAAAGATCGCCAGCAAAAAGGATGAATCGCTTTTGTCTATCCCTAATATTTTTTGGCCATAAGTGGAAAAAAAGGTTTCTACAGCATTAAAACCTGTGTACCAGAAAAATATCGCGAGCAAGAGAAATATAAGGCTTAAAAGTTTGCCTCTTTCACTGCTGTCAGAAGCAGAGGCCTCGTAGTCGCTATTTTCCTCTTTTTCATTGCTTATGGTTTCCGGTTCTTTAACAATGTTAAACATAAGAATAATAGTAATTATCATAATTACAGAAACTGAAGCGTAGGGAACAAATTCTGCAATATTGAACAATATTCCGCTCAGGAAAAATGCCACCACACTCCCAAGTCCTCCCATAAAGTTGATAATACCATTAGCTTTACTGCGAAGAGGCCTTGGAGTGACATCAGGCATGAGCGCAACCGTAGGAGCCCTGTAAACGCTCATGAAAAAATTAAGGGCTATAACCGATGTCATTAAAAATGCGAGGCTTTTAATACTGAAAGGTATTACGAAAAAGGCTATTGCAGACAGTGGAATACCGACAAGAAGGTAAGGCATTCTTTTACCGTACCGGGTTTGTGTTCTGTCACTCAAAGCGCCAAATATGGGAAGAAAGAGCAGCGCGAAAATATTGTCAATTGTCATAACTATACCTACTGATGTTCCAGACAACCCCAAATTATCAAGATAGAGAGGTACGGCTACGTTATAGATTGCCCACACAAGGTTTACAGTAAAAAAACCCAGACCGATTGCAAATGTCTTACTGTAACTTAATTTCATACGCTTATATCTCCTTTCTTTTTTATTTTTGCACATCGCTTCACGCTAAATTTATGCAACAATTTACAATTTATCAGCCTGTGCTAGTAATCTAAAAAATTTTGGACAGTTCAAATATCTTCGGTTATTTATTCAAGACTTTTAATGCTACATCAGGTACATTAGTGATAATGCCGTTCACTCCGAGAGAAGCGACTTTTTTAATTGTTTCTGGTTCATCAACAGTAAAAGGATTTATTGCGACTCCGTTTATTATGCATCCATTGACGATCTCGGGAACAACATTATATATGGAAGGGTGGATTGCATATGCATCAAGTCTTTTAGCATATTCCCACGGTTCAAACAAT